>NZ_JANSHN010000007.1:0-131549 GCF_047461655.1 Synechococcus sp. W55.1 | reverse complement strand
TCTGAGTGCTCCACAAATCCAGTGGCGCTATCCATCCCCACCCTACAGAGGGTGGGGAATTCCGCGCGTTTTGTTAAATTATGTATCCTTTATGAGAATGTTCGCTCTGACACTGAAATGGCTCCCTTCCAAGCCGCAAAGCCGCGATTGAGGCTGACATCTTTCTTCACGTTGTAAAGCTAGGTCAAGAAACGTTCTCTTTTGTAAAAAACTGCCGCTACGAAAGATAGGGAGCATTGGCCGGGATCCCAGATGGGAAACAGATTGAAAACCGATCTAAGCCTTTTTGCGCGAGGTAAAGCCGATTTACATTTTTTGATTTCATCGCTTCTTGCCTTCGCGGTAGAAAAAGACTGGAAACAAGGCGAGCCAGCTTCTTCTCGTCTGCCAGTTGAGGTTGCCAGCAGCGGCTGAGGCTTCTTGTCCAAGTCCGATCCCGTAGATGGTGGCCTGGCTCTGGGGGCGAGCTTCGCTTGCTCATCTTGGTTCTATCGGCTTTGATCCCGTCGGCGGTTCTGTGAGTTAAACAGCACCTCTCGGCACTGGGGATCCAAGCAGTGTTGCATTCCTGGCCGGCAGGTGCTCTCTGGGCCGTTGCAGGGAATGTGGATTCATAACCTCTTTTACTTTTGCTAGGGAGATTCAAAACCATGAACGATGTATTTGGCAAAGTGGTTGCACAAGCTGACTCCAAAGGCGCTTTTTTGGGAGAGAACGAGTTTGCCGCTCTCCAGCAGGTAATTGCCGAGGGGAACAAGCGTTTGGACGCTGTGAACCGCCTCACCAGCAATGCCTCCAAGATCGTGACCGATGCCATCCGTCAGTTGTTCGCCGAGGAGCCCAATTTGAACGCTCCCGGTGGCCCTGCCTACCCCAGTCGTAACGTAGCCGCCTGTATGCGGGACATGGACATTATTCTCCGCTACATCACCTACGCAGTGGCAGCCGGAGATGCCAGTGTGCTGAACGAGCGCTGCCTGAACGGCCTGCGGGAAACCTATCAAGCCTTGGGCACCCCCGGCAGCTCAGTGGCCAACGGTATCCAAAAGATGAAAAAGGCTGCAGTGGCTGTGGTAAACGACCCCAACGGCATCACCCGGGGTGACTGCAGCGCTCTGATTGCCGAAATCGAATCCTACTTCGATCGCGCTGCTGCCGCTGTGGTTTGATCCCTTGTGGACTGAAGTTTCTGTTGTGTCCGGATCCAGTTGTGAAGACCTCTCTGGGATCTAAGACAACTCGGGTTGGCAGGGGATCCCTGGAAAAGTAACCTGTTTTGCAGCGATTTTGCAGTTGAGACTTTGAATCTTTTGCTTTGTTTTTTGCATTGAGCTTGAGTTAAGTAAAGGAGCGTTTTGAATCATGCAAACCCCAATTGTTGACGCCATCGCCACTGCCGACAGCCAAGGGCGCTACCTGAGCAACAGCGAATTGCAGGCCATCAATGGCCGTTTTCAGCGGGCTGCCGCCAGCATGGAAGCCGCCCGAGTTCTGAGCAGCCGTGCCGACGAGCTGGTGCGCGGTGCCACCGAAGCGGTTTACGCCAAGTTCCCCTACACCACCCAACCCGGTGGGCAGTGCCACACCCAAGCCGGCAAAGACAAGTGCGCCCGCGACGTGCGCCACTACCTGCGCTACATCACCTACTGCTTGGTAGCCGGTGGCACCGGTCCTCTGGACGAGTATCAGTTGGCCGGGATCCGCGAAATCAACGCCGCTTTTGAGCTCTCCCCCAGTTGGTTCATCGAAGCCCTGCGCTACATCAAAGCCAACCACGGCCTGACCGGGCAAGCGGCCACCGAAGCCAACACCTACATCGACTACGCCATCAACGCGCTCAGCTAAGTTCTGGAGCTTGGGATCCCTCTGAAAAGGGTGACGCCGGCTAGCCAGTTGGCTCATCCCACAAGCCGAGGGGGATGGCGAGGAAAGGTTGTTGAGGGCAACGGTGGTAGGCCTCTCACGTGGCGGAGAGATCTGTTTGGCCACGCGGGTTTGCGGATCGGTTCCCCCACAGGGAAGGCACCACTGTTGCTCTCATGCAGCTTAGGGCTGTCGATTTTTGATTTCTGAATTTTCGATTTCTTTACTCATAGTCGTTTCAGACTAGGGTGAGACGCCTGGGCTATTGATCGCGCCAGCGGGACGGAGTCCTTGAAAAGCCTTCTTGCCCCCTGCATTCAACAAGTTTTAGGAGTGGGTGCAGTGTCCTAGTTTGAATCGAAATAACCCTAAACGCAAGCTTGTTGTCAATCTGTGTCCATTCAGTTCAATCGGGGGAACTAGCATGAGTGCAATCACAGCGGCAAGCCAGATGGGGATCCGGGGCATCACGGAGACCACCCCACTGGAATTGCGCCCCAACGCCAGTCAGGATCAGCTCAATGCGGTGCTGCGGGCCATCTATCGTCAGGTGCTGGGCAACGATCATTTGTTTGGGGCCGATAGGAAGGAGCTGGCCAGTGCGGAATCGCTGTTGCGCCAGGGCAGCCTGACGGTGCGGGAGTTTGTGCGATGGATCGCCAAGTCGGAAGCCTATAAAAAGCGGTTTTTCTACCCCAACTCGCAAACCCGTGCCATTGAGCTCAATTTCAAGCATCTGCTGGGACGCGCTCCCACCAGCCCCAAAGACATCGCCCGCCATTTGGACATCTACCAATCCGGCGGCCATGGGGCGGAGATCGATTCCTACATCGACAGCCCAGAATACCTGGAAGCTTTTGGAGACAACATCGTCCCCTACCCGCGTGGGTTTGAATACCGCAAGGCCCATTCCACCCGCGACTTTACCAATCTCTTCGCCCTCTACGGGGGCTACGCCAACAACGACCGCTCCCAAGGGCCCAGACCCCGTTTGATGATGCCTTTGGCCACCGGGTTTACCCCGGCCATTCGCCGCATTGGGGTGCGGGGGCTGCTGCCGCCCAGCCCCATTTCCAAACACCTGGGGCCGCCAACGGGCCAGTCGGATCGCATGTTCTGTGTGGAAGTGACCCGGCTGCTGAATCCGCCTTCGGCCCTGGCCACTTCCAGCCGAGTGCGCAAATCCAACCAGCAGATCTTCGTCTCTGCCGATCAACTGTCGGCGACAATGCAGCGGTTGCTCAAATCGGGCGCCAAGATCGTCAGTGTCCGCAGCGCTTGATCCCTTCTCGGTGTCCTCTCCGTTGTCGATTCCATGACCACTGCTGTTCCTCTGGATCCCGATCCATCGGTGGATCTCACCCCGGCTGGACAAATCGCCAAGCTGCGCCACGGGGATCCAGGGGAACGCTACTATGCGGCTTGGTGGCTGGGGCGCATGCGCATTGCCGAAGGGATCCCTGCCCTGATCGAGGCCCTGGCCGATGAAACGGATCGCACCGCTCAAGGGGGATATCCGCTGCGGCGCAACGCTGCTCGTGCTTTGGGTAAACTGGGATCCCTCGCCGGGATCCCTCCCCTGAAGGCGGCTTTGTCTTGCTCTGATGGCCAAGTGGTGGCAGCCGCTGCCCAGGCGCTGGTTGAGATTGCCCTTGCCAACAACCTCCATAGGGATCCCGACGAAGTGGAAAAGCTGGGATCCGCTTTGCTAGAAGGGCTGCGCTTTGTGGAGCAAGGACTGCAGACGGAAGCCCAAGCCGCCCTAGAAGCCATTGTCGAGGCTCTTGGACAACTGCAGGTGGCTGCTGCCCTGGAGCCAATTCGTCCTTACCTAGAGCACACTTCCATTCGCTTGCAATGTGCGGCGGCGCGGGCCTGCTATCGTCTCACCGGGGATCCGGCCTTTGCCCAGCCTCTGCTGTCGGTGTTGGATCACGACAACATCCATCTGCGGCGCGCCGCCCTTTTGGACTTGGGGGCCAGCGGCTATTTGCCGGCAGCACAGGCCATTGCGGCGGCGGCGGTGGAGGCCAACCTTAAGCTTCTTGCCCTCAAACAGTTGGTGGAGATCAACCTAGAACATCAAAAGATCCCCGGTGCTGAGCTGCAGCAGGTGCTCCGGCTGATCGACGAGCTGCTGTGAGCGGTGGTGCTTCTGGGCCCTTGCTGTTCACATTAGCGGGACGGAGTCCTTTGCAACTGACCTATCAAGGCATTGCCCATGAGTTTGTGCATCCCTCTGCAGCGATTCAAAGCCGTCAGAATCTGTCCGCTCGGCACCAGGGTTGGGCTCCGTGGCTGTAGCACTGCCTCAGTCTTTTGCCTTCCCGTATCGAGGTGCCGCCCTCAGTTTTGGAGCAAGGGCAACAGCAAGGATCCCTGAGGTGCAAGGGATCCCCTCAAGTTTCCTCTCGGAAGCACTTCATGACCTTGGTCGAGGAAACCCATCGGCGGAACCTGCTGCACCGGCTGCAGGAGCGCATCCGTTCTGCTCAAGCCCGTGGGGATGAGCATCTGTTGCAGCAACTGGAACAGGAACGGCAACTGTTGGCCTGACAAGCTCGCTGCCTGCCCAAGGGATCCAGCTAATGCCCGACAATTGCCCAGAAGGGTTCGATATTCCCGATAATGGGAAGCGGCTCCTGGAATTCAAAGAGGGATCCGGGATCAGTTTGTTGTTGAGGCAGTGGTTGGGGTGCAGGACACAAGGTAATGGAGGAGTCTGCCACTCAGGAAGAGATCCCTGGGGGATCTCCTTCAGCAGGGCCATCCCGTTCGTTGATGTCGGTGGCGGGCTTGGTGGCCGGGGCGACCTTGCTCAGTAAGGGCATAGGCTTTATTCGCCAAGCTTTGATTGCAGCAGTGTATGGCTCGGGGCCGGAGTACAGCGCCTTCGGGGTAGCCTACATCCTGCCCGGTTTTCTGTTGATTCTGCTGGGAGGGATCAACGGCCCTTTTCACAGCGCCATCGTCAGTGTCCTCAAAAAGCAGCGGGATCGGGACAGGGAGGATGCGGCTGCCTGGCTGGAATCCATTTCCACCTTGGTAGGCTGCCTGCTCCTGCTGGTCAGCTTGGGCCTTTGGTGGGGAGCGGACTGGGTGGTGCGCCTGAATGCGCCGGGAGCCAGCCCCGAAGTCCATGCTCTGGCCGCTGCGCAACTGCGGATCATGGCCCCTTTGGCCTTGCTCTCGGGGTGGATTGGCATCGGCTTTGGAGCGCTGAATGCTGCCGAACACTACGCCTTGCCTGCCCTTAGCCCGCTGATCTCCAGCTTGGCGGTGATCGGGATCCTGGTCACGCTGGGATGGACGGGGATCCCAACTTTGCTGGCCTGGGGCGTGCTCATCGGGGCCATTGCCCAATGGTTGGCCCAAGTTCCGCTCCAGATGCGGTTAGGGCTGGGGCGACCGCGCCTGCGCTTTGAGTGGGGATCCCCGCAGGTACGGGCGGTGGGCTTGCTGATGTTGCCGGCGGTGATCTCCTCCGGGATGATCCACATCAATGTTTATGTGGATCTGTTTTTTGCCTCTTTCGTACCTGGGGATCGCACCATCGGCAACTTGGGATATGCCCAGCTTCTGGTACAAACGCCGCTGGGGATCCTCTCCAACATGGTGCTGGTGCCCTTGATGCCTCTCTATGCCCAGTTGGCAGGGGATGGATCCCGTTGGCCGGAGCTGCGCCAGCGTATCCGCCAAGGGCTGATGCTTACGGCAATTGTGACCCTGCCCCTGTCGATGCTGTTGGTGGCTTTGGCCGAGCCCATTGTCCAAGTGGCCTACCAGCGGGGGCGCTTTACGCCGGAGGTGACACAAGAGGTGGCAGCCCTGCTCATGGCCTATGGTCTGGGGATGACCGGTTACCTGCTGCGGGATGTGCTGGTGCGGATCTTCTATGCCCTGGAGGATGGGGCTACGCCTCTGCGCATCAGCAGCATGGCCATTGGCCTGAATGCCCTACTGGACTTTCTATTTTTGCAGGCTTTTGGAGCGCCGGGCATTGCCCTGGCCACCGCCGGCGTCAACCTGATAGCCGTGATCGGACTGGGGATCCGCCTCCACCAGCGCCTGCCAGGGATCCCTTGGCGGGAGATGGGACAAGCCCTACTGCCATTGCTGGGGAGCACCGTCCTGGCCGGGGGACTGAGCCATTGGCTGTGGAGGCAAATGCGCTCCTACGAGATTGTGGGGTCTCCCCTGCTCACCGCCATCATTTGGGCCGGGCTGGCCGCGGGTTTAGGTCTAAGCTTGTTCGCCGCCGGAGCTCTCTACCTGCGGATCCCAGAAGTGGAGTGGGCAGCAGCCCGACTGCGGAAACGGGTAGGACGCTGGGGGAGCCAGTGGGCAAGCCGGAACTAGCTGATAGCTTCCAGGTAATCTCGCACGCGGTTGCGCCGCTTCGGCTGACGCAGCTTCTGCAGAGCTTTGGCCTCAATTTGCCGCACCCGTTCCCGCGACAGATCCAAGGCGCGACCGATTTCCGCCAGCGAATAGGTGCGCCCATCCCCCAAGCCGAAACGCATGCGGATCACATCCCGCTCGCGGCTGGTGAGATCCGAGAGCAACTGCTGTAGATCGCGATGCAGGGCTTCCCGCATCATGGTCTCTTCTGGAGAAATGTCGTCAGTTTCCAGCAAATCCCCCAGTTCGGTGTCCTTGTCTTTGCCCACCTTGGTTTCCAGAGAAACCGAGCGGGGCACCCGTACCAACAGCTCGCGTACTTGAGGCGGCGTCATCTCCAACTCGGAGGCGATGTCTTCGATGGTGGGGGTGCGGCCCTTTTCCTGGGAGAGCTTGCGCTGCGCTTTTTTGATCTTGTTCAGCTTCTCGGTGATGTGAACGGGCAGGCGGATGGTACGGCTTTGGGTGGCAATGGCACGGGTAATGCCCTGCCGGATCCACCAGTAGGCGTAGGTGCTGAAGCGGTATCCCTTTTTCGGGTCGAACTTTTCCACCGCCCGCTCTAGGCCCAGCGTACCCTCTTGGATCAGATCCAACAGCTCCAAGCCGCGGTTTTGGTACTTTTTCGCCACCGACACCACCAGGCGCAGGTTGGCCTTGATCATGTGTTCTTTGGCACGCTTGCCAATCCGCTGAACCTGCTGCAGCTTTTCAGGGGTCAGTTGCGCCCACTCGGGGTACTGGTTGGCCTTAGCCACCCATTCCGCAAGAGTGGGATCCCGTCCCAACTCTTTCTGCAAACGCAGACGCAAATCCAAGAGCTTCATGTAGTCTTGGACTTTTTGGGCCAGGGCCACCTCTTCATCGCGCCCCAACAGAGGAACACGACCGATCTCTTGTAAATAGAGACGCACCAGATCGGTGGAGCGGCGGGTCGGCTCCTCTTCCAGTAGCTCGCCATCGGCCAGATCCACCTCTGCTTCTTCGGCGGCCTCGAGGAGATCGGCGGAGCTATCCAACAAAATGTCGTTGAGTTCAGGTTCGTAGTTAGACATGTAAGGTGTTGCTGATGGAGCGACAGGGGTGGACAGTCCGGTGGGCTGAGAGAGGGATGGTAAACGATGTGGAGCGGGTTAAGCTTAAGTGTTCCCCTTTGCTCAACGCCTTGCGGCATTCGGAGGAAAATCACACATTGACCTCTTCCTCAACCCGACCTCATGCCCATACCCCACAGAGAAAGGCTAACGTGGCAGTGAAGGGATCACGCAACGGGTAGAGCGTGAGTCCCTTATCATAACTTAATTATAGTTGCATTTCTCATCTCAGAGGCATGAGATCCAGCGTAGGATCCCCCCAGTTCAACCGTCACCGCCACTGCGAAAAAGCGTATTGCCCTCAGGCTGGGCTTTGCCGGCAAATTCTGCGGCTTGTTTTTGGGGAGGGGGAAGTCCACCTGTCCTTCGGGATCTGAAGGGTCTAAACTTCAGAGGTAGCCTGTGTATATCGCCTAGTCCATTCTAGCCTAAACTTATTCGATGAGCTGTTCCTGTTCACCTATCCCATCCAGTTGTGGAGGAGCCAGACTCTCCAAAAGGGTCGATCTACTTGCTCCGAGCGGACTAGGCTCTGCGCAGGCACTGGGACTCGCTGCAACCCCGCCAGACGGCATGCTGACGGGGGAAAGGGTTTCGACCTTAGCACTGACGACGCTGTTGGCCATCGGTCTATTCTTTTTCCTGCGAGCTTCGGGCAAAGATCGCGTTGAGACTCGCGTCTATCTCAGCAGTCGCAGCCTGGAGGAAATGGGATCCGCTCTACGGGAGCACTTGGAAAGGCGTGGCTATCGTCTCCAGTCCGCCGATGCCGAGGGGATCGCCACCTTTGCAGGGCAGGGTCAGGCTAGCGTGGGGCTGGCCCTTTTTTTGACGGGGCTGGCGGGGACGGGACTGGCCTGTTTGGCCTTGGTGCTGCAGACCCTTGAGCCGGGGTGGGGAGCTTGGCCCTGGATGGTGGTGCTGGCTTCTCCTTGGGCGGGTTGGTACTACCGGCAGCGCAACCAACGCCCGGAACAAATCCGCCTGAAACTGCAGGAAGCCGACGAGGACTCCGTCCCGCTCCCCTTCTGTGGACAGCACGGTTCCCCCACAGCACCAACGCGAACGGCCCCTGGATCCCATCTGTGGGTGGAGGGGCATCGGGATGAGCTGGATGGGCTGGCTGCAGCCCTGAGGTTGCAAGAACGGGATCCCGACAGGGGTAGGGGAGCCTAAGGCTAATCGGGAAAGAGAGGCGCTGGGATCAAAGACAGTTGATCCCCAACGGCAGGGTCGGGGATCCCATTGGGAGCGGGCTCTTTTTTGGAGTTCTTTTGGGCGAGGCGGCTTTTCCCTTGGTTTCTCAAGCCCAGGCCGATGCGGCTGTGTTTTTCCACCAAGGCCAGCACCTGTTCGGCCCGCTGGATTACCGGCTGCGGCAGGCCAGCCATGCGTCCCACCTCGATGCCATAGGAGCGATCTGCCCCCCCCGGCTGTACCTGGTGCAAGAAGATGATGCGATCTTGCAATTCCTTGACCACCACCTGAAAGTTGGCCACGTTGGGCAGCAAGGTCTCCAGTTGGTTGAGCTCGTGGTAGTGGGTGGCAAAGACCGTACGGGCGCGCACCTGAGTGGCCAGGTATTCCGCCACCGCCCAGGCAATGGAAAGGCCATCGAAGGTAGCGGTGCCTCGGCCAATCTCGTCCAGCAGCACCAAGGAGCGCTCGCCGGCGTGGTTGAGGATGTTGGCGGTCTCGTTCATTTCCACCATGAAGGTGGACTGGCCGGTAGCCAGATCGTCCACAGCGCCAATGCGGGTAAATACGCGGTCGCAGAGGCCCAACTCTGCCCGCCGCGCGGGGACAAAGCTGCCCATCTGGGCCAGGATTTGGATGAGCCCAATTTGCCGCAGGTAAGTGGACTTGCCGGACATGTTGGGCCCGGTGAGGACGATCAAATCGGGGCCGTGGGGGGATCCCAGTTGCACCGAATTGGGCACGAAGAGGCCCTGGGGCAGGGATTTTTCCACCACCGGGTGGCGACCCTCCTCGATCATGAGCCGGCGGTCTGTTGTGAGGAGGGGACGGGTGTATCCCTGCTGCACTGCCACTTCCGCCAGGCCAAACAGAGCATCGACGGCAGCCAGGGTCTGGGCCACTTGGCGGATGGCTTCGGCCCGGGATCCTGCCTCTTGGCGCAACTGCACAAACAGCTCGTATTCCCGCTGGTTGATGTCGGTTTGGGCTGTGAGGATGCGGGCCTCTTTTTCTTTGAGCTCGGGGGTAATGAACCGCTCTTCGTTGGTCAGGGTTTGCTTGCGGATGTACTCTTTGGGGACTTGGTGGGCCTTGGCGCGGCTGATGCTGAGGTAGTAGCCGAAGGCCTTGTTGAAGCCCACCTTGAGAGTGGGGATCCCAGTGCGGTCGCGCTCGCTTTTTTCCAACTGGGCAACCCACTGGCGGTCTTGCTCCACCTGCTGCCGCAGCCTGTCCAGCTCGGGATCCACGCCGGCTCGGATGAGGCCCCCCTCGGTGAGCACAGGGGGAGGGGAGGGCAGGAGGGTGTGCTCGATGCGTTGGCCCAGCTCAACCAGGGCGGGATCCACCTGTTGCAGGCTTTGCAAGAGGGGAGTCTTGGCTTCCCCCACCAGCTCGGCCAACTGGGGCAGTTTGCCCAAGGAGGAGCCCAAGGCCACCATCTCGCGCGGGTTGGCGGTGCCCGATCCGACGCGGTTGGCCAGCCGCTCCAGGTCGTACAGAGAGTCCAGAAGGGATCCCAGGCGGGCCCGCAGAGAAGGGTTTTCCAAAAGCTCTTGGATGGTGTCTTGGCGAAGGCGGATTTGCTCCGAATCCCGCAAAGGCTGCATTAGCCAGCGCCGCAAAGTGCGCCCCCCCATGGCTGTACGGCTGTGATCCAGCACCCAGAGCAGGGATCCCACAAAAGCCCCCTCTCGGATGGTCTGGGTGAGCTCCAAGTTACGCCGGGTTTGGGCATCCAAGATGAGGTAGTCCGTGAGCTGGTAGGTGCGCGGGGGAGGCAGGAGCGGGTGGCCTCCCTGGGGAGAAGGCTGCAGCAGGGTCTTTGGTGCTACGCACCGCTGAGGCGAATGGGTTTCTTCTAAGTAGTGCAAAAGCCCTCCCGCTGCTCGCACCGCCAGAGGCAATCCCTCACAGCCCAATCCTTCCAGAGAGCGCAGGCCGTAGGTCTGCATGAGGTTCTCCCGCGCCACCGCCAGTTCAAAAGGTTCGGCTGGGCGCAGGGTATAGGCGTATTGGTTGGGGAGACCCAGGGGCTTCTGGGGATCCCCTGGACGGATGAGGCCTAGTCCCAGCCCCTCCTCGGTGGGCAGCAAAACCTCTGCCGGCTGCAGCCGGGCCAGTTCCTGCTCCAGTTGCTCTTGCCCCTCGCTCTGACACACCCAGAACTCGCCGGTGGAGATATCCGCATAGGCTAGGCCCCAGCGGCAGGGAGCCTGCTTCGATCCTTTGAGCCGCACGACGGCTGCCAGGTAGTTGTTTTGCCGCGCCTGCAGCAGCTCCTCTTCGAGGACGGTGCCAGGGGTGATCACCCGCGTCACTTCCCGCCGCACCAAGCCCTTGGCCTGATCTGCCGGCTCCATCTGGTCGCAGACGGCCAGGGCATAGCCTTTGGCCACCAACTGGGCGGCATAGCGGTCAAAGGCGTGGTAAGGGATCCCGCACATGGGCACCCGCCCTATGGCCCCTGCTTCCCGCCCGGTGAGCACCAGCTCCAGCTCCCGCGACACCCGCTGGGCGTCCTGGAAGAACATCTCGTAGAAATCCCCCAGGCGGTAGAGCAGAATGGCGTGCGGGTATTGCCGCTTCAGCTCTACGTAGTGCTGCATCATGGGGGTGAGCAGGGCGGGATCCACCTCCAGGGCATTCCAAGTATGCTCGGCGGGAGAAGTCATGGCATCAAAACGTTTGCAAGCAATGGGCTCAAGGTTGAGAGCCTGGCCAAACCGGACCGATCAGCTTGGGCCATTCTAGATCTACTAGATCTAGATGAAGTATGAGACATTTCCCCAGCCCTCCTCCTCTGGGGAGAGGGAAGCTAGGTAATTGCCATTTCGCAGTTGGTTGAAATGACCTCGCTCAGGGTAGTTGGATCCCCCCTGAGGTAAGTCTGAATGGCTGGGCAGAGGCGCTGCCCGGTCTTGTCCAAAAGCCCTGAAGCGCAAGAGGGAGAAATTTAGGCACAAGCTATTGAAACTGACTTGCAACATCCAAGAAGCCTTGCTATTCTAGCGACTACGTTTTGTTGAGTTTGACTTTCAATAAAGCTCGGGAGGGAGGCCTGGCCAACTTGGCTGAGTTTTCCATCCCGCCCTTGCGGGCGGAGGGGGTTTCTTGGCCTCAGAAGGCTCTCTTCCTGGGCAAAGCTCGAGAGGTTTTCCCGGTGCTGGTCGATCGCGAGTGTCCGTATACAGAGGTTGAGGGGGGCAGAGGCTGGGGGCAAAGAAAGCGGCTGCTCTCGCCAATCGGTTTGACCTGTTTGCTATTGAGTTTCATTTTCCTAGTACTTTTGGTCTCGATTGCTTTGGGATCCGTTCCCATGACTTTCCCAGAACTCTGGCAAGCCCTGTGGGGGCAGGGGGATCCCATTCGGCAGACGATTGTTTGGCAGTTGCGGCTGCCGCGGGCGCTCTTGGCCCAGTTGCTGGGGGCGGCTCTGGGGATGGCAGGGGCCCTGTTGCAGGGGATGCTGGGCAATGGGCTGGCGGATCCCTACCTGCTGGGCATTTCAGCAGGGGCGGGCCTGGCGGCGGTGGGGTTGCTCACCTTGGGAGAGTGGACGGCTTGGGTGCCCCTGGCCGCTTGGGTGGGCGGGGTGCTGACTACCGTGTTGGTGTACGGGTTGGCGCGTACTCCCTCGGGACTGGCGGTGGAGCGGCTGATCTTGGCGGGGGTGGCCGTCAGCGCCCTGTTTGGGGCCATTAGCTCCACCTTGTTGTTGATGGCAGATGACCGGGTGCAGGTGGCTCTCACCTGGTTGATCGGCAGCTTGAGCGGGCGGGGCTGGCCAGAGGTGCAGGTGGCCGGGGCGTATATCCTGGTCGGCTTGGGATTGGGATGGGGGCAGGCGCGGGCTTTAAACCTGCTGAGCTTGGGGGAAGAGATGGCGGTGAGCTTGGGGATCCCTCTGGCGCGGACGCGGGTGAGGATCGGTCTGGTGGCGGCTTGGCTGGCGGCAACCGCCGTCAGTGTGGGGGGGTTGATCGGCTTTGTCGGTTTGGTGGTGCCCCACATGGTGCGGCAGGGGGTGGGATCCGATTACCGCTGGCTGTTGCCCCTTTCTGCCTTGGCGGGGGCGACCCTGCTGAGCGGCGCCGATATCCTGAGCCGTTTGGGCCCGATAGAGCTGCCGGTGGGGATTGTCACCGCTGTGATGGGGGCTCCCTTTTTCGGCTGGCTGCTGTGGCAGCAGGGGGCAGGGCGATGAGAGAGCCCATCCTGCAGGTCGAGGACTTGAGCGGGGGCTACGGATCCCGGACGGTGGTGCGACAAGTGAGCTTCAGCGTGCAACAGGGGGAATGGCTGAGCATTGTCGGCCCCAATGGTTCGGGCAAATCGACGGTGCTGCGGCTGTTGAGTCGGGTTCTGATTCCCCAAGCTGGGCGCGTGTACCTGGACGGTCGGGATCTGCACACTCAACTCACTCCCCAGCAGGTGGCCCGGCAGTTGGCTCTTTTGCCCCAGCAGCCGAGGATCCCGGCAGGGCTGACGGTGCGGCAATTGGTGAGTCTGGGGCGTTCTCCCCACCAGCCCTGGTGGGCGTGGCAGTTGACGCCGGCGGATCGGCAGCGGGTGGAGTGGGCTCTGGAGCAAGCAGGACTGGGATCCCTGGCGCTGCGGCGGGTGGAAACCCTTTCGGGGGGCGAGCGGCAACGGGCTTTTCTGGCGTTGGCTTTGGTGCAGGAGCCGCAGGTGTTGCTGTTGGATGAGCCCACCACCTTTTTGGATCTGCGCCACCAACTGGAGCTGCTGGAGCTGTTGCAACGGCTGAAGCAGGAGCAGGGCCTGACGGTAGTTACGGTGCTGCACGACCTGAATTTGGCCATTCGCTACAGCGAGCAGATTGCCTTGCTGGGATCCGGCCAGATGCAGGCCCTGGGGTCTCCCTTGGCGGTGTTGACCCCCAGCCGGGTGCGACAGGTGTTTGGCCTGGAGGTGGAGTGGATCTCGACTCCGGTAGGGCCACAGCTTTGCCCCCTGCGCAGCACAGCTCCAGCGGCAGCAAGGCTCCTCTCCCTGCCGGTGTCAGGGTGCTGAGGGAGGGTTTGTCCGGTTTTGCAGTGAATTTTCCCTGTTGTGGATTTCGAGGAGCATGAGAGGTTATGCGCGTGAACGGTCGTTGGTGGCGGGTGGTGAGTTTGGGGTTGAGTTTGGGAGTGGGCTGGGGATCCCTGTCCCAGGCTCAGCCCAATGCCCGGATCCCTGATTCGACAACTCCGCCGCTGTTGGCCCAGGCCACTCCTGCGCCGACCACCTTGCAAGAGCAGATTAGGGAGCTAGAGGCGCAAATAGAGGCTGCTCGCCGGCGGGGGGATCAGGCAGAGGTGGAGCGGCTACAGGCCGAACTTCGGGCTCTCCAGCAGGAAGGCACGCCGATCTTTAACCTGCAACAGGTCACCGTAACCGGTACTCGCACCGAGCGCACCTTGGCCGACTCGCCCGCCAGCATTACCGTCATCGACCGGGAGCGGTTGCGGCGGGAGCTGGTTCAAAACATTCAGGATCTGGTGCGCTACGAGCCGGGGGTGAGCGTGCGGCGCAGCGTTCGCTACGGCCTGCAGGACTTCAACATCCGCGGCCTCGACGCCAACCGGGTGTTGATCCAGGTGGATGGGATCCGCCAGCCGGAGCGATTTTCCTTCGGCCCCTTCACCATTGGCCGGGATACCTTTGAGCTGGAGACCCTGAAAACTGTAGAAATTATCCGCGGCCCCGCCTCCACCCTCTACGGCAGCGACGCGCTGGGGGGTGTGGTGACCTATACCACCCTGGATCCAGCCGATCTGCTGGGGGAACGGGACAGCCATGTGGGCCTGTCCAGCCAGTACGACAGCAAAAACCAAGGGTACGTCAACACCCTCAGCTTGGCGGGTCGGCAGGATAACTTAGAGGCCCTGCTCATCTACACTCGCCGCGACGCCAGAGAGCCGGATATCCAGGCGGATCCCAGTTTCAAGGATCGGCAGACGGTGGAGGGAGACAATGTTCTGGCCAAGCTGGTCTATCGCTTCAGTCCCTTTGACAGCCTCACCCTGACGGCGGAATACTTCCACAACCGCACCACCACCACCTTTTCGCCCCGCAACCTGGATCCCGGCATCCGCTTTTTCAGGGAGACCATTGAGACCGAGCGCAGCCGCCTCAGCTTGGAATATCGCTACGCCAACCCCGATACCCCCGCTTTTGAGCTGGCCACCGTCCAGATCTACTACCAGCCGGCCCGCACCCAGGAGCCCAGCGTGGAAGAACGCACCCTCACGGTACAAGGTCGGCCCGTGCCTGTGCGTCGGGATACCTTCAACGAGCTGGTCAGCAACATTCTGGGAGCCAGCGTACAGGCCCAGAGCCGCTTCCAAACCGGGGATCTCTCCCACCGCTTGGTGTATGGAATGGAGATCTCCACCACCCGCAACGAACGTCCCCGCAACCGCTTCCAAACCAACCTGCTGACCGGGGCAGTCACCCAAAACATCCCCCCGGACACTTTTCCCACCAAAGATTTTCCCGACTCCGATACCGTGCGCTTTGGGCTGTATTTGCAAGATGAGATCGACTTTGGGGGCGGCAACTTTACCCTCATCCCCGGCATCCGCTACGACACCTACCGCCTCACCCCCAGCCCTGACGAAGCCTTCTTGAAAAGTGGGGCAGAAGCCGCCAGCCTGTTTGCCGATGCCATTTCTCCCAAGGTGGGCCTGGTGTGGAGGATTAATCCCAACCTCACCTTTACGGCCCAGTACAACACCGGTTTTCGGGCCCCTCAGTACAACGAAATCAACAGCGGCTTCACCAACCTGGTCAGCCCCTTCTTCCGCTACCGCACCCTTTCCAATCCCAACTTGCGACCGGAAACCAGCCAAGGCTTTGAAGTGGGGTTGCGGGGGATCTACCCCCAGGCCAGCTTTAGCTTGGCCGCCTACTACAACACCTACAACGACTTTATCGAGGCTTTCCGGGAGGTGGGATCCGAGCCTTCACCCCCCGGCCCGCCAGGGAGCCCGCCACCTCCACCGGTGACTCTCTTTCAGAGCCAGAACGTCAGTCGGGCCCGCATCTATGGTGTAGAAGCCACCGGGCAGTACTTCTTCAGCCCCGATTTGACCGGCTGGAGCCTCAATGGCAGCTTTGCCTGGGCGGTGGGGGATAACCTCACCGAAAACAAACCCCTCCTTTCCATTGAGCCACTGACGGCAGTACTGGGACTGCACTACGACGATCCCAGCCAGATCTGGGGAGCCAGGTTGGTGGCCACGCTGGTGGCGGATCCCCGCGACCCGCAACGGGAGGTAGTGCAACCGAACCCCAACGCTCCACCTCAAATTCCGTTTGTGCCCAAGGGCTACACCGTGGTGGATCTGCTGGGCTACTACAACCTGGACGACAACTGGCAATTGAATTTCGGGGTGTTCAATCTCTTTGATGAAAAGTATTTTCTCTACTCCGAAACCCGCTCTCTCTTTGTCGGCCCTGAAGTGGAACGGCGGGCCCAGCCGGGACGGCATGCTGCGCTCAGTTTTTCCACCCGGTTTTAGGGGCCAAGACCTGAGGCCGTGTTTACTCTGGATCCTGCTCTAACCGATGCTTGCCGAGCCACCTGCCCGCACCCCCAAGGGATCCCTCTCTCTTCTTCGGAAGTCCTGTCCCCAGCTTTTGTGGCGACTGCAGGGGTGGTATTGGCAGCAGGCGGGCATGGCCTGGGAGGCGGGGCTGGCTTGGTTGGCGTTGTGGCTTTGGGCTGGCGCAAGAGAGAGCGGCTGGCTGGAGTGTGCCGAGGAGCTGCTGCAAGAGGCTTGGGTGGCCGGCTATAGCTGGGCTGCCCTCTGGACAGCTTGCCAGGAGGGGGAAGATCCGCCGGGGACCGTCCTCCACCTGCGAGCCAGGGATCCCCGACCGCTGCGCCGGGAGGGGTTGATTTCCCTCCTCTTGCACCTGATGGCGCTGCTGGGGCTGGCTTGGTGGGGATCCCGGCCTTTATCAGACGCAGAACTCCGGATCCCAGTCACGCTTTTGCTGGAGGATCCCGAGCCACAGTTGCTCGAACCGGATTCAGAATCCATAGAATCTCTCCCACCAGAGCCAACAGCAGAGCCGCCCGGCCCGGCCCCGGAATCGCCCCCTGCAGACGATCTATCCCCACCGGAGCCTGTGCCCCAAGAGATCGAGATGCCAGCCATCCCGGAGGCTGAATCTTTGCTGGCCCTGCAAACTCCGACCCCTACGCCTCCACCGACCCCTACACCCATTCCCACGGCAAAGCCAGAACCCACCCCTACTCCTCCACTGACCCCATTACCGACAGCCACCCCGCAACCCACTCCTCCGCCACAACAGCCCACCCCAACTCCGGCGGTTACCCCCACCTCTACAGCGACTCCACTCACCTCCGCCCCGGTTACCTCAAGCACCCCTCTGCCCCGCTTTACCCCCTTGATCCAAGGGATCCGTTCCAGCGTAAAGACTGCCGCCGCTCCGCCTTCCCCCGGCAGCGAGAGCAGATTGGGGCCAAGGGATCCTGAAACTGGGACACCTGGCGGTATAGGTGCAGCCCAACCCCATTCCTCTGCCCCAACACCTGCCACCCCCAGTTCCTCCCCACCGACAGTGGCTGCCAACCCCCAGCCGGACATCCTGGCCCGCCCGATCCCCGGTCGCAATCCTCCGCCCCCCTACCCTCCTCAAGCTCGCCGTCTCGGCCAACAGGGGCAGGTGCTGCTGCGGGCCAAGGTCAATGCCCAGGGGCAGGTGCAGCAGGTGGAGATCGCCTCTTCCAGTGGGTTTCCCGCCCTGGATAGGGCAGCGCAGGAGGCGGTGCAGCGGTGGGAATTCAGCCCGGCCTTGAGAAACAACGCCCCCATCGAGTCTTGGGTGGTGGTGCCCATCCAGTTCACCCTCAATTGATTGCTGTTTGGGAATTGTTTTGGAGATTGTCTATGCTGTCTCGTCTTTCTCGCCGTCAACTGTTCGCCTTTGGTCTGGCCAGCGTGGGGGCCTGGGGAATGGGGCGTTTGGCCCAAGCCCAAGGTCGGATCCCTCAGGAGCCACTCCTGTCAGCGAGACAGAGTCCTTTTCGTCGGGTAGCCAGCCTCACCACCTTGACTGCCGATATCCTCTATCGCTTGGCCCCCGATAGGTTGGTGGGGATCCCTGCCGGTCGTTTGTTGGAGGAGGATCCCCGCTTCCAAGGCTTGACCCGCCTGGGGCTGGGCAACCAACCCAACCTGGAGCAGCTTGTGGCCCTACAACCGGACTGGGTGGTGGGGGCCAGTGGCTTTCACGAGGCTCTGGCAGAACGGCTGCAGGAGCTGGGGATCCCCACCTACCTCACCCGCGTGGACAGTTGGGCTGCTTTGGAAGAGACGATTGCCACCCTGGCTGCTGCTTTGGGGGCGGATCCCGATCCCTTGCTGCGGCAGTATGGATCCCTTTTGCCCCAGGAACTGCCCCGCGTTCGACCCAAAACCTTGCTCTTGGTGGGCACCCAGCCGATTCTTTCTCCCAACCGGCAAAGCTGGGCCGGGGATCTGCTGGAACGCTTTGGCGCGGACAATCTCACCGCTACCTTGCAAAGCCAAGGGCCTTTTCGGGGCTACGTCACCCTTTCGGCAGAGCGCATCCTGGAAGCCAACCCAGAAGTTCTGCTGGTGGTCAACCCGGAGGCGGCGGATCCCTTGGCGTTTTTCCGTTCCCGCCCCTTTTGGAATCGGTTGCAAGCCGTCCAAACTGGGAAAGTTTATGGATTTGACTACTACGGCTTGGTCAATCCCGGTAGCTTGGAGAAAATTAGAGTTGCCTGCGAGCAGTTAGCCCGCATTTTTTGAACGGACTTGGAGTGTCTCTCTAGTCCAAGCTATAGCGGGTCAGGCGCTGCACTTGCTCGGGAGCAAGGCCAAGCTCTTGGGCAATCTGAGCCGACACCTGGTCTGGATCCAGTTGTGGAAATTCAAATTCCAGCTTGCGCAGGTGGGGATTGGTGGTAGTCACCTCCACCTTGGTGTAGCCACGGGAGCGGCGGATCTCCGCCTGAATGGAAAGAATATCCAGAGCCAAGGTGGCTTGTTGCTGGCTGCGAATCGCCAAAGGTTGCTCTAGCCGGCGAGGACGGCTCAGCGCTTGGCCCTTCACCCACTCTCCCCCCGCCACAAAAAGAAGCCCTGCCAAGGGCAGCACCAGCCAAAAATCAAACCCTAGATCTTGCCACCGATGGATTTTGGGCCACCCCACCGTTGTTCTCTCCCTTGCAGAGGGCTATTTCCGTGATCCATCCTAGCCTGGGCAGTGGGAACTGGCCGTCTTGGTCAACGGCGCACAGGACGATGCGAATTTTGCTGGTGGAGGACGACCCGGAACAGTTGGAGCCTTTACAGGCTGCCCTGTCCAAGTGCGGCCACGTGGTTGACTGTGCCAAGGAAGGGGAGATGGCTGCCTGGCTGATGGAGGAGAAAGCCTATGATCTCCTGATTTTGGATTGGATGCTGCCGGGGCCAAGCGGGATCCAGCTCTGTCGGCAATACCGCCAATCGGGGGGATGTGCGCCGGTGCTGATGTTAACTGCCAAAGACGCAACATCGGATGTGGTGCAGGGGTTGGATGCGGGGGCGGACGACTATTTGGTCAAGCCGGTGGATCTGGTGGAGCTGCTGGCACGGGTGCGGGCTTTGGGACGCCGTTCCCCCCAATGGCAAGGAGACAGCCTCAGCCTGGGATCCCTGCACTTGCACTTGGCCAGCCTGACCCTAGAGCGGCAGGGGAGGCAGGTACAGCTTTCGGGCAAGGAGTTTCAATTGATGGAATACCTGATGCGCCATCCCAACCAGGTGCTCAGTCGGGGCCAGATCGAGCAGGCGGTGTGGGAATGGGGCTGTGAGCCGGAGAGCAATGCCGTGGCTGCGTTGGTGCGGCGGTTGCGGCTACGGTTAAAAGAGGTGGAGGCCCAAGATTGGCTGGAATCGGTGTATGGCCAGGGGTACCGGCTGCGCATAGCCTCTCCAGAAGAGAACCCATGAAAGCAGTTTCTAGGGGGTGGCGATGGAGGTGAAAAGAGCTGAACACAAGCATTCTCTCCCATGGCTGGGCTGGAACTGGGTTTCCCTGGCACACCCCCTTCAGCCGCACCTGGGGCAGAAGGCTGCGACAAGAGGGACGGGATCCCTGGTGTTTCACCACAGCCGCCGTCGCTTGGCCCGCAGCTTTGCCGGGGTCATGGGGGGGATCCTGCTGGTGTTTGCCGCCGTCTTCTACCGCTTGGAAGTGGAGAACCAGTTGCAGGCTTTTGACGAGGAGCTGCAGGTTCAGGCCGGGATCATGGCGGCAGCCATTAAGTACGAGCTGCGCCAGGGGCAGTGGCGGTTGGTGTTGAACGAGGTGCCCTTTTTGGGGGGGAAAACCCAACCCCTCGACCATCACTTGGCCTATGTGCGCTGGTTCGATCCTGCTCCCGGCACCGGAAGGGAAAGCTTGGGATCCCTGCGCCAGTACACGGGATCCCGGCCTCCTCTGGAGCTGTTTGACTTGGATGGCCCGCCTCACCATCTCCAACTGGGTTTCCAAACGGTGGAAGGAGAGAGCGGCTTACTGTTGCGCCAGCTCACGCTGCCGGTGCAGCAGGAGGAAAAGCTACTGGGCTACTTGCAACTGGCGGTGCCCCTGGAACCGCTGCAACTTACCCTGGGTCGCTTGCGCTGGGGGTTGGGGATCGGGATCCCGCTGACGCTGGCGTTGATCGGCGGGGCCGGCTGGATCTTGGGGGGGCTGGCGATGCAGCCGATTCGTCGCTCCTACGAGCAGTTGCAACGCTTCACTGCCGATGCTTCCCACGAGTTGCGCGCCCCCCTGGCCGCCCTGATGAGCAATGCTCAAATGGCTCTGCTGGCCCCGGAACAAGCTCAACCTCGCCTGGAAAAGGTGGTGAGCGGTGCCCGCCGCCTCAGCGTGCTGATCGATACCTTGCTGCAGTTGGCCCGCCAGCAGGGATCCCTGCCCCTGGAGGATCTGCCGCTTCTGAATTTGCGAGCGCTGTTGCAGGAGCTGAGCGAGCAATACCGCCCCCAAGCTGAGGCCCTTGGCCTTCACTGGCAATGCCACCTGCCTGAGACGGATCTTTCTGGGGGTTGGCTTGTGCGGGGGAACGCTGCCCTGCTGCGGCAGGCCATCGAGAACCTACTGCGCAATGCCCTGCAGTACACCCCTGCAGGCGGCACAGTGCAGGTGAGCCTGGAAAGCCAGCGCCAGCGCGCTTACCTCCACGTCAAGGATACAGGCATTGGCATTCCCCCCGAGCATCTGCCCCATCTGTTTGAGCGGTTTTACCGGGTGGATGAAACCCGTGCTCGCCATACGGGTGGGTTCGGTCTGGGCCTGGCCTTGGCCCAGCAGATCGTCACCGCCCATCGGGGATCCCTGCGAGTGGCCAGCCAAGTGGGAGAGGGATCGATATTTACGGTAGAGCTGCCCTTGTCATCTTCACGTCATTTTTCTCCGCCATTCTCAAGATGAGCCGCGATAACCCAAACCGGCTTGTCCTGTCGATTGGAGTCTATGACCAATGACGATTCGTTCCTCTTTTGCTCGCGCTCTGGGTTGTTCTCTGCCGATTTTGGTTCTGCTCACCCCCCTGGTGCTGGGATCCCCGGCGCAAGCCCAGCGGGGCAGACGCTCTGCTCCTGAAGCCACAGCTCCCCTTCAGGTACAGCCAACTTGGCAGCGCCCGCGGGATCTTGAGCGAGCCAGCCGCGATCTGGCTAAGGCGCAGCGACACCTGGCCGAAGCCAGCTTCCTCTCTCAGCGGGGGTCTTCCCCAGAGGCTGCCCGCCTTTTGGAACACGGCCAGGAGAGGTTCACCAACGCCCAAGCCTCACTTGAGGCGGGGAACTTCTTCGCCGCCCGCGAGCAGGCCAAAGCAGCGGAAAACTTAGCCAAAGCAGCCAAAGTTCTCTACGAAGCGGAGCTGGGTTTCATGGGCCGCCCTGGCCGTTCCTTCTTCGAGGCCCCTTTCCGGGCTCAGGAGTACCTCAGCCGGCTGCAAGCGGAGATGGCCTTCGCCAACATCAACTCCGGCAGCGTCTCTGACCTGCAGAATCAAGTGCAGAACCTGTTGGGCGACGTAAGTACGGATCCCAGCAGCTACACCTTCGCCGACTACAGCCGTAGCAAAGCTGCCCTCTACTCCGCCCGCGCTGCCCTACACCTGTTGGCGGCTGAGCGCCTCGGGGGGATGACTACCCTGACCAGGCGCTGATCTGGCCTACCCGGAACTGGGGATAGAAGGGATCCCTGCTGGCTGAGTTTCCGGGGTTAACCTCTATCTTCTCTGGCCCCTGCTGGAGTTGGGTTAAAGTGAAAGCCCCCAGAGCGGGGGCTGTTCTTGGTTAGATATTGATCGCGTCTTTACATCTGCCCTTAGTGTACCTGCGTTCTCTGCACCTGCGCCACTTTCGCAACTACCGGGAGCAAGGGATCACCTTTGACGCGCCCAAAACCATCCTGGTGGGGGAGAACGCCCAGGGCAAGACCAACCTGCTGGAAGCGGTGGAGCTGTTGGCCACCTTGCGCTCGCGGCGGGCCAGCCGGGATCGGGAGCTGGTATACCAAGAGGAGCGACAAGCCCAGATTGCCGCCACGGTTGAACGGCTGGGTGTGGCCCATGAGCTGGTGATGGAGCTGCGCAGCAGCGGCAGGCGATCCCTGAAGGTGGACGGGCAGGTGCTGCGCCGCCAGGCGGACTTTTTGGGACAGGTGAATGCCGTGGTGTTCTCCAGCCTGGATCTGGAGCTGGTGCGGGGCGCTCCGGAGACGCGGCGCCATTGGTTGGACGGGGTGTTGCTGCAACTGGAGCCGGTTTATCTCGGCCTGGTGGAGCAATATCGCCAGATCCTCAGGCAGCGCAACGCCCTTTTGAAGCAGGATCCCAAGGACTCTGTCCCGCTAACGCAAGCGGCTGCTGGCGTTCAGTTCTCGCAGATGGCCTTCTGGGATGCCCAACTGGCCACCACCGGTAGCCGAATTATGCGCCGCCGCGCCCGGCTGCTGCAACGGCTGGAGCCTTTGGCTGCTCACTGGCACCGGGTCATTAGCGGTGGACGGGAAACCCTGACCCTTACCTATCGACCCCAAGTGCCCCTGCCGGATCCCCAGGCCAGCCCCGAAGTGATCCAAGCCCAGTTTTTGGCCGAGATCCGCGCCAAAGCCGCCGCCGAACACTCCCTGGGCAGCTCTCTGGTGGGCCCCCATCGGGATGAAGTGGAGCTGTGCATTAACGGAGTTGCCGCCCGCGCCTATGGATCCCAAGGCCAGCAGCGCACTCTGGTTTTGGCTCTGAAATTGGCGGAGCTGGAGCTGATCGAGCAGGTGGTCAGGGATCCGCCCTTGCTGCTGTTGGACGATGTGCTGGCCGAGCTGGATCTGCACCGGCAAAACCAGCTCTTGGAAGCCATTCAGGAGCGCGTGCAAACCTTGGTTACCACCACCCATCTGGGATCCTTTGACGCCGGCTGGCTCAAAGCCGCCCAAATCCTTCAGGTGCAGGGGGGACAGCTTTTTCCCGACAAAACAGGGGGTGGGATCCCGTAGGGCAGGCCGGAGCTCTGGCGGTAAGGGAAACTCCCTCTGGGAGAGGGGCTGGGGGTGGTCGCGTCAGCGGCGCGGAGCGCTTGAGCTCTACAGCCGAGCGCGATCCAGGCTGCGGTATTGAATCGCTTCGGCAATGTGGGTGGGGGCAATGGCCTCCGCGCCCTCGAGATCGGCGATGGTGCGGGCCACCTTGAGGATGCGGTCGCTCCCCCGCGCAGACAGGGCCAACTTTTGGATGGCGCTTTCCAAGAGCTTGCGACAGGGATCCGAAAGGGAGCACCACTGCCGCAGGTGGCGGGATTGCATCTGGGCGTTGCAGTGGATCCCAGGCTCGTTTTGAAAGCGCTGCCGCTGCCGTTGTCGTGCCCGCTCCACCCGCCGCTGCACCGCTTGGGAAGATTCGCCGCCCTGGGCGCGGACAATTTCTTCCGGCTTAAGGCGGTTGACCCGCACCTGCAGGTCGATGCGATCCAGCAGCGGGCCGGAGAGCTTGGACCAGTAGCGCTCCCGCTGTTGCGGCGTACAGGTGCAGGGGTGAACGGGATCCCCGTAGAAGCCGCAGGGACAGGGGTTGGTGGAGGCCACCAGGGTGGTTTGGGCGGGAAACTCTAGGGAAACGCGGGCGCGGGAGATGGTGACTTTGCCATCTTCCAGGGGTTGGCGCAGCACCTCCAGCACCTCCCGCCGGAATTCCGTCAGCTCATCCAGGTACAGGATGCCATGGTGGGCCAGCGAGATTTCCCCGGGCTTGGGGTAGGGGCCGCCACCCACCAGCGCCACTGCCGAAGCCGAATGGTGGGGAGCGCGAAAGGGCCGCTGGGCGATCAGGGGGGTCTGGCGTCCCAGGTGCAGGTTTTGCCGCAACAGGCCGGCTGCCGAGTAGATGCGGGTGATCTCCAACATCTCTTCCCACTGCAACTGGGGCAGAATGCCGGGCAGTCGCCGCGCCAGCATGGTCTTGCCCGCTCCCGGGCTGCCCACCAGCAACAGGTTGTGCCCGCCGGCTGCCGCGATCTCCAGAGCCCGCCGGGCATGTTCTTGCCCCTTCACATCGGCCAAATCCAGCAGGGGTTCCGTTTCGGTTGGCAACATCTGTTCTGGCTGGATCCGCACCGGCTCAACTCCCTCTGGGTTTTGCAGCCAGCCCACCACCGCCGCCAAGGAGGGCAGCCCATACACTTGGATCCCTTGCACCACTGCTCCTTCCGGCCCATTTTCCTGGGGCACCACCAGGCGGCGGATCCCCATCTCAGCAGCACTGGCGGCAATGGGCAGAACCCCGGCCACCGGGCGCAGGGCGCCGTCTAGGGCCAATTCCCCCACCATCAGGGTGTTGGCCAGAGCTTCCCGCTCAATCACCCCTGAGGCCGCCAGGATCCCAATGGCGATGGGCAGATCGAAGCTGGGGCCTTCTTTGCGCAGATCGGCAGGGGCCAAATTGACAGTGATCCGCCGTTGTGGCAGGGCAAAGCCGGAGTTCTTGATCGCCGCCCGCACCCGCTCTTTGGCTTCCTGAACGGCGGCATCGGGCAGTCCCACCAAGGTGATCTGGGGCAAGCCACCGCCCACATCCACCTCCACCGTGACCCGCACGGCCTTGAGTCCCAGCAGAGCGGCAGCCGTGACTTGGGCAAACAAAGAGAGCGCCTCCGCCAAAGATAAGTAAAGATCTCAACTCATCCTGGCAGAAGTTTTGGCCGACGCATCCCCCTTCCCCCTTAGCTGCATTTCCAAGAGGAGAATGTTACAAATTGCTACGCGACGCTTCCGTGAACGTTGAGAAGCCTTCCCGCCCAAAGTGCTCCCTGCTGTCTTCGATAAGGATAGGATAGGATCGCGTGGAAATTACGCATGGATTGGCGGGATCCCTCTCCGAGCCAAAGCTGTTCTATGTGCTGGGGGGGATAGGCGTCTGGCAAGGATTGGGAAGGCTGCCTGCGTCAACTTATTCGAGGGTTCAAGATATCCACAAACGCAAGCGGGCGGAGGAGGATCCCAATATCTTGAGGTGGTGGCTCAGATCTTGCAGGATATGGCTCAGGTTTTCCCTGCCCCCACCGTGGAGGAGGCGCGCCAGCCCTTGCAAACCCAGACCTTTCAACTGGTGATCCTGGATCTGAACTGGCCAGATGGCTTGGGTTCAGATCTGTTGCCACTGCTGCATAAGGTCTCCGGCCTGCTGACGCGAACGGTGAGCAGCACGCCGGTCATGGTGTTTTCTGCCCAAGATAGGGGCTCAGAGGTGTGTACAGCAGGGATCCAGGCCACTCTGGTCAAGGCCCACACCTCCAATCCAGATTTTCTCAACACCATTCGCGCTTTGGTGGGGGAGAAAAGCAGGTGTGTCCTTCTGCAGAGGGGCAACCCCCATCTTTGTTGCTATGCCTACGGCACCTTGGCGGGAACCGCAACGCTGACGCGACAGGAGGCTGATCCCGGTGGTCTTTCCTGCTTCTGAACCTTCTTTTGGTCTTCCTTATCGCTACGCGACGCTTCTGCCAACGGGCTCTAATCACGTTAGCGAGACGGAGTCCTTGCGCAGCCCTGAGTTCGACAATCTGGACGATCTTGGGAAGCAGGTGCAGCAGTTTGCCCAACGCTACCGGGGGCAGGTGGCGCAACTCAGCCCGCCGGAGCTGGCGGTGGCACTGCAGGAGTTGGCCGAGCTGACGCAAAGGATGCAAGGGATCCCAACTGCCGACTCGGCAGAGGCAGCTTGGCAGAGGCTGGAGCGGATCATCGCCTTACAAAGCCAACTGCTGTTTTTCCTCCTGGAGTTGCAATCCCTGCCTGCCGTTGCTGCTGGTGGCCCGGAGGAAGGTGTTCCCCACGAGGGTCAGGATGGTGCTATGCCTACGGCACCCTGTCGGGAACTGCACCGCTGGCACGAACGCCTAGTCGATGCCCACGTCGAGCCTGAGCTGCAACCCTTTCGCCAATTCCTGTGTCGCCTTCTTCAAAGGACTCCGTCCCCCTGGCACGAACAGCAGAGTCACCAACAGCTTGAGCCTCTGGAGCGCCTGCTCCACCAACAGTACTTAACAGGAAGGTTGGCTTGGCGGCAGTTGTGGCAAGTGACCCTGAACTCGCCTGCCGCGCTCCCAGATCACACCCTTGTCCAGCTAGGAACTCCGTCCCACTGGCGCGAACAGAGCTTACCAACCCACGCCAGCGCCGAAATCCGTTGGGCTGCCTATCAGCGGCTGGGCCAACACCTGGAGGCCCATGCAGATCTGGGTGGGTTTATCCTCAGCACCCTGATCCGCGACCACCTGTGGGAGGCCCAATGGCGGGGCTATGACTCTGCTGCCGACCTGTATCTGGCCCGCCACGGCCTGACTCAAACTTTTTTGGAGAACCTCCTGGAAGGGATCCGCGATCGGTTGGATCTGTTCCAGCGCTATTACCGCCTCAAAAGCCGAAACATGGGGCGTTCCATTCGCATCTGCGACTTGCGTGCGCCCTGGCGGGATCCCGTTCCACCCCTGACCCCTGCTGAGGCCACCTCTCTAATCTGGGCTGCTTTGCAGGACTTTTGCCCTGAGTGTGCTGCCCAGGCCAAACCCTGGCTGCTGGAAGTCGGCGCTATCGCAACCGAGGCAGACAAGCCCACTCGCGTCAGCGAAACAGAGTCCTCGTCTAGACCAGGAGAAACGGGATCCGGCGGGAGCGAGCTCTTGTTGAAGACCCTTGCCACCCTCAGCCGGCGGCTCCGGCCTGAGGATCCCCAAGTTTGGCTGGATCTAGAGGAGATGCAAGGGGCTACTCAGCCGTGGTGCTCTCTACCTCCAGCGCGAACGTGGGGAGTGCAGGCCCACACCATCTTTTTGCAGCAGATACTCCTGGATCACCTGGTTGCCTCAGCAGTGGGATCCCCCCGCATGGGCAGGCCTGCTCTTTACGACCCGGAGGGGCAAGCTGTTCCGCACCGCTGGCGGGAACGCTCCGGCAGCCTCAAGTTGGCCCAGGCCCTGTTGATACATCATCTGGAAGCCCAGTTGCAGGCGGTGTTTTACCAGGGTTTGATCGGTCGGCTGGAGCTGCTCCTCTATCGGTCGGGGATCCCCGAATGGGAAAACGGTGTAACCTACTCCTCCTGGGTGAGCGAAGAGTGGTTGAAGCTGTGTCAGGAGCTGTGCGGAGATGCGGTGGAACTGTTGCCGGAACACCAGTTCTACTGGGTGGGGATGCCGGAGCTGTTTCTCCGCCCCTTCAGTGCCTATCAGGCCAGCCTTGCCAGCCTGGTGGCCTTGGCCTGTCACCGCCGCTATCATGATTCTCCGCGCAACTTTCTGCCCCACTACCTTCGTTGGTTGGCCAGCCCGCCCGGATCCCTGACTTTGGCAGAAACCACCCAGATGCTGCAGGCGGATCTGAGCGACCCAGAGGGAGTGTTGCAGGCGCTGGAGGAGCTGGAGCATTGGATCGAGACGCTAGAAAAGCTGCTGGAAGAGGATCCGGATCGCTGACCCACCCTTGTTCTCTTGGACGTAGGCATGCCCTGCGGCGGGAAGATCCTGCGCCCGACTCCTGCGAACCCACTCCGGCAGCACCAGCCATTAAAGCGCGTCCCTTCCTGAAATGGGCAGGGGGGAAAGGGCAACTGCTGAGCCAATACGAACCCTTTTTCCCTCGCACCTGGAACACCTATCACGAGCCCTTTTTGGGGGGTGGAGCGGTCTTTTTTCATCTGGCCCAAGGGATCCCATCGGGTTCTCGACACTTTGTTTTGTCGGATATCAACCCTGAGCTGGTGAATGTGTATCGCTGCGTGCGGGATCACGTGGAGGAGCTTATCGCCCTGCTCAGCCACCACCAAGCCCACCACAGCCGGGATTATTACTACACCATCCGCGCGGCTCGATTTGAAGATCCGGCGCAACGGGCTGCCCGCCTGCTGTATCTGAACAAGACCTGTTTTAATGGCCTCTACCGGGAAAACTCGCGGGGAGAGTTCAATGTTCCTTTGGGCCGTTACCGCAATCCCCGCATTTGCGACGCGGAGAACCTACGGGCTGTGGCACGGGTTTTACAAGGCGTGGAGATCGCGGTGCAGCCGTTTTGGCAGGTGCTCGAACGAGCCAAACCCGGGGATTTCGTCTATTTGGATCCCCCTTACTATCCCCTTTCTGCCAGCAGCAGCTTCACAGCCTACAGCCGGTTTGCCTTCGGCGAAGCGGAACAGATCCGCCTGCGAGAAGTGTTTGGAACATTGGCCGACCGAGGCGTGCAGGTGCTGCTCTCCAATTCCGATTGCCCCTTCGTGCGGGAACTGTACCGGGATTACCCCATCCAGACCATCTCCGCCAGCCGTGCCATCAACGCCCAGGGCCACAAACGCGGCCCCATCACCGAGGTCTTGGTGCTGAGCCATCCCAGCCTGGCCTCTGCCCGTAGTGGGCCGGAAGGGATCCCGTTTTGCCCCAGAACCGTCTAAGGTGGACGCGATAGCGGTGCGGAGCACAATGGATGAGCAGGTCGAGATCCGAGGCGGGATCTTGAGCTTGGACACAGTGAGACCACGGGGACAACAGCGCATGGATCCACGAGAAATTGAGGCGTTGGTACGGGCCGCCCTGCCCGGTGCGAGAGTACAGGTGGAAGACACGGTCGGCGATGGCCACCATTTCCAGGCCATTGTGGTGGCGGAACAATTCCAGGGCTTGCCCCTGATCAAACAGCACCGGCTGGTGAATGAGGCCCTGAAAGCCTACCTGCAGGATGGCCGCCTACATGCTTTGGCCCTGCGCACCTTTACCCCCGCTCAGTGGGAGCAACTCCAGGAGCCGGATGGCTGATCGCGACAGCAGGACAGAGTCCCCTTGAGCCAAGAGGGTCATTTCCGGTCGCGCTGGGCATCGCCTCGATTCCCGGCTCCTCTCTTCCTTTGGGAAAGGGGCTGGAGCTGTCGCAAACGGGAATCCTCAAGGGATCGCCTCAAAGCGGCTTGAAACAGCCACAACCCACCTCTAACCAAAGCTGACGCGGAGCAGGGAAAAATCATCTTCAAAGTCCGTCCGCCCCTGAAAGGATTGGGCCTCATGGATCACCTGATCCAGGCCACCGTCAGCGCTCTTGCTCAGCAGGGCTATCAAACTGTTCAGCCCCCAGAGTTCTCTCTGCGGGTTTATGACTTCGTAAACTCCATCGCTGAACAGGTAGAGATGGCTGTTCTCCGGGATCCGCACCTGATCCCTTTGAAAAGTGAGGTCGGGCAAAATGCCAATGGGCAAGTTGGCAGTCTTCAGCAGGAGCGAATCCTGACCCTGGATGAGCAGGGCAGGTGGGTGGCCGGCACTGGCAAAAGAGAGCAGACGGGATCCCGGCTGATAAACCCCATACCAAAGGGTGAAGTACATCTCATGGTGGGATCTCATTTGAAAAGAGTGGTTGAGGGCACGCAAGACCGCGTCCGGCTGGCGGGGATCGGCATCGGCCAAGCCTTGAGTGCGCAACTGGTTCATCACCGACACCGACAACAAAGCGGATCCCACCCCATGCCCCGACACATCCAGCAGATAGATGGCCAGGTGCTCCTCATCCAGCCAATGATAGTTAAACGAATCTCCCCCCAATTCCTGGGAGGGCAAAAAGCGCCACTCGAGAGCCACTTTGCAGTCGGGGAAATAGGCTGGCTCCGGCAGGAGGGAACGCACATAGCTGGCCGCCTCTGCCAATTCTGCCCGTAACCTGGCCGTTTGCTGCTGCAGGTCATAGCTGAGCTGGTGTAAGCGCAGCCCGGCCCGCACACGTGCCCGCAACTCATTGGGGTCGATGGGTTTGCTTAGAAATTCATCTGCTCCGGCATCCAGGCCCTGGATGCGGTCTTCGACCTCGGTGCGAGCGGTGAGCAAAATAAAAAACGTCGTGGAAAACTTGGGATCGGCTTTGATGCGTCGGCAAACCTCTAGTCCATCCATGTCCGGCATCATCCAATCGCAGATGATCAGCCCCGGCACCAGCAGGTGGGCTTGCTCCAGTCCCTCGGAACCGTTGCTGGCCATCTCCACGGTGTAGCCCTGTCGCTCCAGGGATCGCTTCAACACCAGCCGAATCGTCGGATCGTCGTCAACAATCAAAATGGTCGTCATGACCGCTGCACCCCAATCCCAAAGTCAAAACGCATTCAAACCCAACTCCAGCCCGATATCCCATACCGATAGGCAGATCTTTCATCCTAGCTTAGGGGTTGCAGCAGGAAAACCGGCTCGGCAAGCAGTTCACGACAACGGGGAAGGCCTCAACAGCTTCATCCATCGGAGCTGAAGGTGCGTATCGATTTGTGGATCCTCAAAACCGTGGTTGCACGCTACCCAAAAGCTAACCGTTTCCAGATACTGGTGGCGGGAGACAATTCGAGGCAGATTCTGGGCAGATTCTTCTTGAGAGACTTTCATTGGATACAGAGATACAGATCACACTCATCCATCCTTCGCCGACTTAGAGTGAACGTTAAGATTCAATAGCCTTTACCGCATGAGCACATCTCCCCCATCCTTATCCCCTTCCGCCGTTCAGGATTCGCGGGCGAGCTTGCCTCCGGGACCTAGCGAAGCTCACAGGGGAGAAATTCGGCTGGAGGACTTGGACGAGAAGCAATTGTTGGCCTCCCTATCGTCGGTGGTGTTAAACCCGGCAGCTTGGAGTTGCTTCAGCGTCAGTGAAACCAGCCGCCTGCTACGCCCCCTGCAAATCTGCCCCGACTTGACAGGAACTCCCGTTGTCTCCCCAGGGGCCACTGCCGAAGTGGTCTATAAGTTCCTGCTGAGCGACGGTCGGATCGGGACTATGAAGGGGCTGATCTCCATCGAAGACTTCCGCAGCGAGCGGCTGCGCTCCGTTTACGATCAGCTTCACATCGAAAAGGTTATCCCGGCCTTCACCGAGTCGGTTGTGGTGCAGATTATCGATCATTTAAAACCGATTTTTGCCCGCGACTTGGATGAGCTGCTTTGGCAAGAAAGCTTTTACTTCACCCCTCAGGATCTGCGCCAGCAGGAGTTTCTGTTGCGTGGCCTGCGGCCCGAGGCGATCCCACGCAGCTTTCGGCCTCACCTGCAGAGGGTCTACACCCAGATTATGAGGGTGTGCCGCAGCTTGCCCAACATCGCTTTCCAACTGTGTCTGCGGGCCTACTTAGAGTACAACGAGGTCAAGAACAGGCATCTGCTGGCGCTTCTACTCAGCAAGTATTTTTACACGCTCTACCGCATTGGTGGGTTGGACGGTTGGGAAAGTGGGGATCCGGTGGAGCTGGGATCCCTGCGCTCTGCCAGTGGGCGAGTTCGTCTCCAGGCTCTTTCTCGCCTCTTAACTCTGAACAATGACAGCGACGCTCCCCTGGTGGGGATTGGGGGCACCGGGCCGGGGGGCAGCTATTTCAGCGGGGAACGGGAGCCTGCCGGCGTTGAGATGGTGAGCTCAGAAGAGATTGAAAAGCTGCGGCAAGATGTGGAGGTGGCCCGCGGCCAGATCACCGAGGCCCAGCAATTGGTGGCCCAATATCAGGAGGAGAAAAAACAGGAACTGCTCAACCGCCTTCAGGATCCGGGAAAGTTTCTTCTCTTCAGCATTCATCAGTTTTTTGACACCCTCTTCGGATCCCTGCCCGGAGAGGTGAAAAGCGAGTACGGGGCAGTTTGGGTGCCGCGCACCTCCTACTTGGATGAGAAGGAGCGAGACAAGCTGACAGAGCATTTGCGCCACATCACCAGCGAAGCTTATTTGGTCAGCGTTCCCTTTGCCGAGGCCACCCTCATCGGCTATTGGCGAGTTTTGGCGGATTCCTTCTACAACCAATGGGTTTTGAATCAGTATAAGCAATTGCAGAGCTATGGGGTGGATTTGGAGCAACAGGGCATCCAGATTCTGGAACGAGAACGATTTCTGGATGAGGTTCAGTTGCGCTTTGCCGCCCGCCACCGAGAAATTGTGACTCAAAATGTAGAGAAAATCACCCGAATTGTGGTGGATAGCCTGGCCAAACGGGTGGCCCTCAATACCAGCCAGCAAAGTTTTCAGGCCATGCGGGCCAAGTTGACCACTGTTTTGGATATGGACATTTCCCGCAAGGACGTGGGAGAAGTCAAGCGGCTGATCGACTACTTCACCGATGTGTTTTTGGGCAAGCGGGAGGAGCTGCGCTCCCCCTATCCGGTGGGCACGATTTTACAAGTCAAGGCGGCCATTGAGGCTCGCCCCCCCGATAGCCGCACCCGCATTGGTCTGGAAATTTTGGGTCAGCTCTACCGCGAGTACGTTCCCCTGCTGGGATCCGCACCGAGGTAGGAGGGGGGCAGAGCGGCGGATCCCGTGGGCCGACAGGTTTTGGGCACAATGGGGACTGGCGTGCTGTCTAGATGGAGATTCCCCATGCGCTACCGCCAGCTTGGCCACAGCCCTTTGCAAGTTTCGGAGATCTGCCTGGGCACCATGACCTTTGGGCAGCAAAATACTTTGGCCGAGGCTTTTGAACAACTCGACTACGCGGTGGAGCACGGGATCAACTTCATCGATACCGCCGAGATGTATCCGGTGCCGGCGCGGGCGGAAACCCAGGGATCCACCGAGCGCTACATCGGCGAGTGGCTACAACACCAACCGCGGCATCGCCTGATCCTGGCCACCAAGATCACCGGCCCCGGTCGGCCCTGGCATTGGATTCGCAACGGATCCCTGTCCATCACCCGCGACAACCTCAAGCAGGCGGTGGCCGATAGCCTCAAACGCCTGAAGACCGACTACATCGACCTCTACCAGATCCACTGGCCGGATCGCTACGTGCCCCTGTTTGGGGGCGTTGCCTACGATCCCAGCCAGGAGCGGCCCACCGTTCCCATTGCCGAGCAGTTGCAGGCTCTGGCGGAATTGGTGCAAGAGGGTCTCATTCGCTACATCGGCCTGAGCAACGAAACCCCTTGGGGGGTGAGCAAGTTCTGCCAGGTGGCCGAGCAACTGGGGTTGCCCAAGGTGGTCTCGATTCAGAATGCCTACAGCCTCATCAACCGCACGTTTGAAATGGGCCTGGCGGAAGTCTGCCGCCACGAGCAGGTGGGCTTGCTGGCCTACAGCCCGCTCGGATTTGGGCTGCTGACGGGCAAATATCTGGGGGGGGTGAAGCCGCCGGGATCCCGTTTGGCCTTGTTTGAAGGCTTTGGCCAGCGGTACCGCAAGCTCAATGTGGAAGAAGCAGTGGCCGCCTATGTGCAAATTGCCCGCCGGCACGGTCTGACACCGGCCCAGTTGGCTTTGGCCTTTGTGCGCAGCCGCTGGTTTGTTACCAGCACCATCATCGGGGCCACCAGCCTGACCCAACTCAAAGAGAACCTCAGTTGCCTGGATGTGGAACTGTCCCCGCAGCTCCTGGCGGAGATCGAGGCGGTGCACCAGCGCTACCCCAATCCTGCCCCTTAAGAGGTTGGCGAAACCGACGGCCAAATAGAACTTTTCGGAAGGTTTCCTCGTCTGGATGTGCGGTTTGGATCATCCTCTCCTACACTTCTGTCCGGCCAACTTCCAGGGCCCCTCCCAACCGAGAGTGGGGATCCAAGACTGTAAATCCCGTACCCAGAACCTGAGGTGTGAACGATGCGTGAGCTTTCCCTTTGGCAGGGCTGGAAAACCGCCGCTTTGGTGATCAGTTGCAGCAGCTTGGCCTGGCTTGGGGATCCCGCTTGGGCCCAACTGTCCGATATCAGCACCTATTGGGGTGCCCAGTACATTGCCGGGTTGAATGAACGACAGATCATCGGTGGCTTCCCGGATGGCACCTTTCGCCCCAACGAGTCCATCACCCGTGCCCAATTTGCCGTCATTGTCACCAAAGCTTTTGGCCTAGATACCAACGTTCCTGTGCGCTCCTTTGCCGATCCGATTCCCAGTTGGGCGGCTCCCTCCATCGGCGCAGCGGCAGCGGCAGGGTTTGTTTCCGGCTTCCCGGACGGCACCTTTCGTCCCAACGATGTGCTCACCCGTGCACAAGCCATCACCGTCCTAACCCGTGCAGCCACCAACGGCAGGCTCATCGAAGATGCCGGCCAAATTGACGCGATCCTATCCGCGTTCGGCGATGCCAATTTGGTTCCCAACTTTGCCCGCGCCCCCATCGCGACAGCAGTTCAGGAAGGGCTGTTGGTGCTCTACCCCAACCCCACCCAATTGAATGCCCAGGCGGTGGCCACGCGGGGGGAAGTGGCTGCCCTTACCTACCAAGCGCTGGCCAAGGTGGGCCGGGTGCCCAATTTGGATCCGCCGGTGGGGGCTGCCATTCCCGGCCCTGGGATCCGCACCGAGCTCCTTGCCCAGGTCACCCCTACGCCCGAACCCCTGACCACGCCAGACATTCCCATTGAGCCTCTGGTAGAAACGCTGCCCGCCGCCCCAGAAGTGAGAACCTTCTTCGCCCGCGAAGAGCTGGGATCCGTAAACCCAGGGGATACCGTTACCGTGTTTTTGCTGGGATCCCCAGGGGCGCAGGGATCGTTTTCCATCCCCGGCATTGCCTACAACCTGCCACTGCAGGAAACCCGCCCAGGGCAATACGAGGGCAGCTACACCTTCCGCAGCCAAGACCGGGCCTCAGAAGCGCCTGTTTTTGCCCGCTTGGAGCGGGATGGACTGGTAACCCTGGTGCAGCTGCCGGATAAGACCATCACCATCGGGCGGGTGACCGACACCACCTTCCCCACCATCAGCGAACTGGCCCCTCCCAATGGATCCCTAACCGACAACTCTCGCCCCTCCATCTCAGCCCGTTTCCAAGATGACCAAGGAATTGACCTGAATAGCTTTACCTTGCTGGTGAACAATGTGGATGTCACCGCCCAAGCCCAGCTCACCCGCACCGGCTTTACCTACACCCCTGCCGAGCCGCTGCCCACCAATCGGCCGACCTTAATTGCCGTCCAAATTGCCGATACCAGCGGCAACACCACCATCCAGCAGTGGTCTTTCCAGGTGCAGGCCGCCCAGCCCACTCCCACACCAACTCCAACACCAACCCCGACACCAGCAGCGACACCCACACCGACCCCAACGCCGACTCCAGCTCTGACCCCAACGCCAACCCCAACACCGGTAGCTACGCCTACTCCCACACCCACGCCGGAAGCTACACCCACCCTGACTTCAACACCGACCCCCACACCCACTCCGACTCCACAGCCTGGCGGGGAGCCTTCACCTTCTCCTAGCCCCTAGGGAAGAGGGATCCCATCAACGCTTCTTAATAGTGTTTTAAGAGCGATCGAGTCGTCGCTAGGCACTACCCCTAGTGGGCATGAGCTGGTCAGGATGTTAAGCTACTGCCAGTTGTGACCGGATGGGATCCATGAGCTCAACCTTGCAGCCGTTCCTGCATTTGTTGCAGAGGAGTTCCTTTTGGGGGGTGTTGATAGCCGGTGCCGTTACCCCGGTTGCTGCTCAGCAGTTCGAGTTCACCCCTCAGCCGGTGCCCCCCAGGGGGGATCCCGTCCCTACCCTGCCCTTGCTGAGCCCTCCGCCCTCCCCCGGCTCTGCCACGGCCCTGCCACCGGTACCTCAGGTGCCGCAAATGCCGCTGGATCCCACAGCTCCGGCCTTGGATCCGATCCCGGTGGTGCCCGTTCAAGCGGCCCCAGGTGGACAACTCCCCCAAGGCGAGGCCTATTCCTATCAACGTCGGCCCGACCTCAGTCCAGGTGGGGATCTCTCCGGAGCCACGCGGGGCGAGCTGCCTGCCGGCACCCGTATTCTCCTCACGGTCTACCGCCCCATCACTTTCCAGCCCTACCAGGCCATTAACGGCCACCTGGAAGTCTCCGAGCCGGTGGCGGATCGCTTTGGCCAGGTGGTGATCCCGGCAGGGAGTGTGGTGTGGGGCACTTTTGAGCCGGTTTACCGAGAACTGAAGTTGTCTGGCCGGGAGGCGGAGAGCGCCGATCCCCAAGAGCGGGTCGTCGGCAGCCGCTTTGTGGCCAACCGCCTCACCATTGGGTCTTCCACCTACTTGGTGAGAGGCCAATCTGCGCCGCTATCAGTCGGGTTGGATCGCAACGCCGATGTCGGCACAACTGTAGCCCGCGGGGCAGGCTATGGGGCAGCAGGTGGGTTGGCCTTGGGGGTTCTCACAGGGGGATGGGGTTTTTTGCCGATCTTGGCCGGTAGCTTGGTGGGCGCTGCGGCAGGCAGTACCAATATCGACCGGGTGGTGACGCTGCAGCCCAATACGCTGGTGGAGCTGGAGCTGACCGACAGCCTGATCATCCAATGAACTGGCCAACGCTCTCTTGCGCTGTGGTCGGCTGAAGCGACCTGGGGCAGGCCGGTAGAGTAGGAAGAGAGCCCCCTCGATTGGTTCCATGGCCTTCTGGATCTACGTTGTGCCCCCGCTGGCCGGGCTGGTGATCGGCTATTTCACCAACGACATTGCCATCAAAATGCTGTTCCGGCCCTATCGCCCCTATCGGGTTTTCGGCTGGCGCATCCCCTTCACCCCCGGCTTGATCCCGCAGAACCAGCCCCGTCTGGCCAAGCAGATCGCCAAGACCATCATGGGATCCCTGCTCACGCCGGAGGAACTGCACAATCTGGCCCGTAAGCTGCTGCAAACCGAGCGCATGCAAGCTGGGATCCGCTGGCTGCTGGGGGTAGCTCTGGATCGGCTGCAAAACCCCGAGCAACAGCAGCAAACCGCGCAGGTGTTGGCGCGCATTTTGGCCGATCTGTTTAACGAGTCGTTGCCCCGCCTGGTAAAGGTGCTGGCCCGCCAAGAAACCTTTTTGGAAGGGCCGATTAACCAACTGTTCGACCAGGTGTTGCTGGAGCTGCGCCTCAGTGCCGAGCAGGCCAAGCAGCTCTCGGAGTGGATCTTGAAGCAGGCACTGCCCCCAAAGGTGTTGCGGCAGAACTTGGTGGACTTTCTCACCGATCGCAACATCGAATCCCTGGATGAGGAATTTCGCGAACGAGCGACCGGCTCCTACTGGGTGGTGGCCAACTTGTTCGGCCTCAAAAATGCCCTGCTGCGCCTGCGCACCTATTGTCTGGAAGAGCCGGAAGGGGCAGAAGCCGTCTTGGAAGATCTGCTCAAAGACATCAACGCTCCCCGCCGCCTGACCGAGATCCTGCAGAACCTCTCTCTGCAAAACCTGCCGGTTTCCGCCGTGCGTCAGTTGCGCCGTGCCCTCCGCGACGGGATCCAAGATTACCTGCGCAGCCAAGGGCCAGAGGTCATCAAGGGGTTGGGGGAGAGCATCGATTGGGAAAAGGTAGCCGGCTTGGTGTTGGGACGCCTGCGCAACTCCAAGGCGTTGATCACCTCCATCGATCAGATCAGCGCCGACCTGGCTTTGGTCTTGGAGCGCTACCTAGAACGGGATCTCGAATCCCTGATGATGCAGGTGATCCCGGTGTTGAACTTGGATCAAGTCATTGCCGATAAAGTCAACGCCACCTCCCCCGCCGACCTGGAGCAGGCCATTCAGCAGATCGTGCGCCAAGAGCTTCAGGCTATTGTCAACTTGGGCGGCCTTTTGGGCTTTTTGGTGGGCTGTGTACAGGTGCTGTTTTTGCTGGGTTGACGAGTTTGGGTTGCGGCTTTCGCTTTGGCTATGATAGGAGAATGCGATTAACAATTCTCCACACTTCGGATCTCCATGCCAATCTACATCCCTGGAACTACTTCACCGGGATCCCTGCGGAGCACGGTTTAGCCAAGCTGGCCACCCTCATCAAGCGCGTGCGAGCGGCCAGCGAGGATCCCGTCTTGCTCATCGATAGCGGCGACACGATTCAGGGATCCCCCTTGGGCACCTACTATGCGCAAGTGGAGCGTGTCTCTCCTCACCCCTTGGCCCATGCCCTCAACGCCTTGGGCTATGACGCCTTTACCCCCGGCAACCACGACTTCAACTTTGGGCTTCAGGTTCTCCAGGATTTTGTGCGTGATCTCCGCTGTCCGGTTCTCTGTGCCAACATCCTCCGCCAGAATGGGGATCCCCTCTTCCAGCCCTACCTGATCCGGGAATTGGCCGGGGTTCGCGTTGGCTTGCTAGGGCTGACCACCCCCCGCATCGACACCTGGGAGCGACCCGACTACATTGCGGGGCTGCGCTTTGCCCCCTTGTTGGAGACCGCCCGACACTACCTATCGCTGCTGCGACCTCAGGTGGATGTCTTGATCTTGATCCTGCACAGCGGCCCCAACCAATTGCCCCCCCTGCGCACCCCTGAGCATTGGCACAACCCAGATCGCTCCGGCTGGTGCAGCAACAAAAGCCTGGCAGGGGAAAACGAACTGTTGGCCCTGGCCGAACTGGACGGCATTGACGTCATTCTCTCCGGCCATACCCACCAGACCATCGCCGGTCTGGGGGGATCCCAAGCTCTGGTAGTTCAGCCCGGCTATTGGGGCAGCCACCTCTCCCAGGTATCCCTGGAGCTGGAGCGCCAGGGCAGCCGCTGGCAAATTCTCGGGAAAAGCGCACAGCTCCTCTCCGCCGAAGGGATCCCTCCCGATCCCGAACTCTTGGCCTTGACAGAGCCCTATCATCAAGCCACCCTGCGCTACATCCGTCAGCCCATTGGCCAAGCCCGTTCTGCCTATAGCGGCGGTCTGGCAGCCCGTCTGGGGGCCAACCCTCTGGCAGAGCTGCTCCACCAGGCCCAATTGCAAGCAGTGCGGGAGGCAGGATTCCCCGCAGAGCTCTCCCTGGTCAACATCTGCAGCAGCGCCGGCCTGTCAGCAGGCCCCATCTCCCTGCAAGATGCCTACAGCCTCACCGTCTACGACAACACCCTCTGCGTTTTGGAGATCACCGGAGATATTCTGCGGCGCGCCCTGGAACAGACTGCCGGCTATTTTCGCCAGTTGGATCCCAATCACCTTCCCGCCGATCCTGCTGCCGTCGTGGCCCCCGAAGCCCGCGGCTACACCTTCGACCTCTACCACGGCATCGACTACTGCTTCGATCTCACCCGTCCTGTGGGAAAGCGTCTGGTGACCTTACAATTCCGCGGACAGCCGGTGGAACCAACCCAGACCTTTCGCCTGGCCATCAACCACTATCGGGCCGGTGGTGGCGGCGGCTACAGCATGTTCCAAGAAGCCCAGACCCTATGGATCTCAGCCGATAGCATCCGCGATTTTCTGGTCTACTACATTCACACCCACTCCCCCATCCAACCCATCTACAGCCCCAACTGGCGCCTAATCCCCGACTTGGCCAAGATCTACTTCCCCGATTGCCTGGGCCGGCCACGGGAACATCTGCTGGTCGGCTAGGAAAGAAAAGATATTGACTTCAACTGGCTGAAAGAGAACCCGGTAGAATACGATCAACACAGAGCCTGGTTTGGCTGAGTGCAGCGGCGGTTTTGAAACTGCCAAACTGGGGATATCCGAGTCACTGCTCATTGCTAACACTTGCCGACATCGCCCATGACTGCCGAAGAGAAGCAACCGATGGCCCCAGAAGATACCTATCCTGAACTACAGGAAGAAGAGATCGACGTAGAGGCAGAGCTGGAGAAGCTGATTTTGGAAGATAGCGAAGCAGAAGCCGGTACCTCCTCCGGAGAAACCGCAGCTGAGCCTTCTCCAGATCCCGGTGAAGCTCTCAAGCAGCTCCAGCACGAGTTGGAAGTTGTCCGCCAGCAACTCAAAGAGAAAGAAGACGCCTACCTGCGCCTCTACGCCGATTTTGAAAACTACCGGCGGCGTACCCAGCGGGAAAAAGAAGAGTTCAGCCAAAAAGAACGGCAGAAATTTGTGCTGGAGATCTTGCCTGTTGTGGACAGCTTTGAGCGGGCTCAGCAGCAGCTGAAGCTGGAAACCGACCGCGAGCGGGAGTTGCACAACAGCTACCAGAGCGTCTACCGCCTGCTGGTGGAATGCCTGAAGAAGATGGGCGTCTCCCGCATGAAATCGGTGGGGCAACCCTTCGACCCCAACCTGCACGAAGCCATAGCCCGTCAGCCCAGCCCAGACTATCCTGAAGATGTGGTAGCCGTCGAATATCAGCCGGGTTACAAGTTGGGGGACTTGGTGATCCGTCATGCCATGGTAGCCGTCTCGGCAGGCAACCCCAGCGCTGAACCTTCCCCCTCTGCCCAGGCCACCAGCGAACCCGGCCCGGAGAGCACTCCTGCCTCTCCCCAAAACCCCCAACCTTCCTAGCCAAACTTGCTCACTTGAACCTTGACAAACAGAACCGGAGCAGTCTCAGAAACGCTACAGTAGAGCTACGGAGACGAAAGCACCGTCTGAAGGTTTCTGCGGGATTCTGGGCAGAATGCTTTTAAGATCCGTGGAATTGCGTTCTTGGGTTGAGACTTGGCGCACGGGAAGAGGGGGCTATGGGTAAAGTCATCGGGATTGACCTGGGAACCACCAACAGTTGCGTGGCGGTTTTGGAAGGTGGTCAGCCCGTTGTGATTACCAACGCCGAGGGAGGGCGCACTACCCCCAGCATTGTCGGCTTTGCCAAGAACAACACCCGCCTTGTAGGCCAACTGGCCAAGCGCCAGGCGGTTACCAATGCTGAAAACACCATCTTCAGCATCAAACGCTTCATTGGCCGCACCTTTGCCGAGACCGAAGATGAGCGGAGGCGGGTTCCCTACAAGGTCATCCCCGGTCGAGACAACATGGTGGAAGTGGCGGTGCAAGATCGCGCCTACACTCCGCAGGAGATCTCCGCCATGATCCTGCAAAAGCTGAAGGCCGATGCGGAGGCCTATCTGGGGGAGCCGGTGACCCAAGCCGTGATCACCGTTCCCGCCTACTTCACCGATGCCCAGCGGCAAGCCACCAAAGATGCGGGCACTATTGCCGGGCTGGAGGTGTTGCGCATCATCAACGAGCCGACGGCAGCCGCCCTGGCCTATGGCCTAGACAAACAAGATCAAGACCTGCGCATTCTGGTTTTCGACCTGGGTGGTGGCACCTTCGACGTCTCGGTGCTGCAACTGGGCAGCGGGGTGTTCGAGGTGCAGGCGACCGCCGGCAACAACCACCTAGGGGGGGATGACTTCGACCAAAGAATTGTCGATTGGCTCACCCGTCAGTTTTTGGAGACGGAAGGGATCGACCTCTCGCGGGATCGCATGGCCCTGCAGCGGATGCGGGAGGCTGCCGAGAAGGCCAAAATTGAGCTGTCCAGCACCCAGGTTACGCTCATTAACCTGCCTTTTATCACCGCTGACGACTCGGGGCCCAAACACCTGGAAGTGGAGCTGACCCGCGGCAAGTTTGAGGAGTTGGTGCGGGATCTGGTGGAGGCTACCGTGGAGCCTACAGAGCAGGCGCTGCGGGATGCCGGCCTCTCTCCCCAAGACATCGACCGTGTGCTGCTGGTGGGCGGCTCCACTCGTATTCCCGCTGTCCAGGAGAAGATTCGGCAAATCTTCAAAAAAAACCCGGATCGCTCCGTCAATCCCGACGAGGCGGTGGCCCTCGGCGCTGCCATTCAGGCGGGGGTGATGGGGGGAGAAGTGAAAGATCTGCTCCTGCTGGATGTGATCCCCCTCTCCATTGGGGTGGAGACGCTGGGGGGAGTCTTCACCCGCATCATCGAGCGCAACACCACCATTCCCACCAGTAAAACCCAGATTTTCTCCACTGCCACCGATGGCCAGAGTGTGGTGGAGATTCACGTCCTGCAGGGAGAGCGGGCCATGGCCAAAGACAACAAAACCTTGGGCCGCTTTCAGCTGACCGGGATCCCGCCGGCTCCCCGTGGGGTGCCCCAGATCGAGGTTTCTTTTGACATCGATGCCAACGGGATCTTGAAAGTCTCGGCTCGGGAAAAGGGGACAGGAATCGAGCAGAGCGTCAAGATCACCAACAACGGTGGCTTGAGCAGCAGCGAGATCGAGCGAATGCGTCGGGAAGCGGAGGCCTATGCCGAAGAAGATCAGCGCCGGCGGCAGTTGGTGGAAGCCCGCAACCAGTCAGATAGCCTGCTCTACAACTACGACAAAACCCTGCAGGAGCATGGCAATCGCCTCAGCGAAGCTCGAATCCAGCGGGGGGCTCAAGTGGCGGGCACATTGAGGGCATTGCTGGCAAATGATAACGTAGACTTAGCAACTTTACGGAACGCAATGGAAGAACTGCGGGCTGTCCTGCTGGAGATGGGTAGCGAGATCTATGGAGCTCGCTGAGGATTCTAGGCAACTGCTTGCTCTCCCCCAGCTCCGGTGCCTTGTAGGTCTGCTTCGGTTGTGCTGCCTGACAAGTTGCATCTCAAGTGTGTCTGATGTTTTGATCTTTAACCTCTTCTGAAGCGCTTCTATGGCTCGCGACTACTATGAAATCTTGGGGGTTAGCCGCGATAGCTCCAAAGAGGAGATCAAGCGCGCCTATCGACGGTTGGCTCGTAAGTACCACCCGGATGTCAACAAGGAGCCAGGCGCCGAGGAGCGCTTCAAAGAGATCAACCGTGCCTATGAGGTGCTCTCTGATAATGAGCTAAAAGCTCGCTACGATCGCTTTGGAGAAGCGGGTTTGAGTGGAGCTGCTGCGGCAGCAAGTGGATTCCAGGATTTTGCGGGGATGGGTGGCTTTGCCGACATTTTCGAGAGCTTTTTCACCAACTTTGCAGGGGCAGGAGCCAGCTATGCCCGCAGTCGCCAGGGGCCGGTACGGGGCGATGATCTGCGCTTTGACCTAAAACTGGAGTTTCTGGAAGCCATCTTCGGCGGCGAAAAGCAGATTCGCATCAGCCACTTGGAAGTCTGCAACGTCTGTGGAGGCAGCGGGGCTAAGCCCGGTACGGAGGTGAAAACTTGCCCCACCTGCGGGGGCGGTGGTCAGGTGCGGCGGGCAACCCGCACGCCGTTTGGCAACTTTACCCAGGTCTCGGTTTGTCCCACCTGTGGTGGCAGCGGTCAGGTGTTGGAAGAGCCCTGCCACAACTGCAATGGCGAGGGCTTGGCCCAAACCACGAAGAAACTGCGCATTAACATCCCAGCCGGCGTGGATAGTGGCACCCGTTTGCGGGTTTCTGGGGAAGGCGATGCCGGTCGACGCGGTGGCCCGCCCGGGGATCTCTACGTCTACCTATTCGTGGAACCGGATCCCGACTTCCAGCGAGATGGCCTGACCATTCTCTCGGAGGTGCGGGTGAGCTATTTGCAGGCCATCTTGGGGGCCAAGGTCTCTGTGCCCACCGTGGACTCGAAAGCCGGCCTGGAGGAGGAGGTGGAGCTGACCATCCCAGCCGGATCCCAGCCGGGTACAGTGCTGACCCTGGAGGGCAAGGGGGTACCTCGCATTGGCAACCCGATGTCTCGGGGCGACCACCAAATCACCTTGGTGGTGGAGATCCCCACCCGCATCAGCTCAGAAGAGCGGGAATTGCTCATGCGCCTGGCTGAGCTGCACGGAGAACGCATCAACAAGCGGGATGGTTTCTTGGGCGGGTTGTTGCGGGGGCTGGCCCAGATGCCTGGCAACCGGGAGCGTGAGGAAGAATGACTGCAGAGGCTGTTTCGTCGGAAGAGGTCAAGTTTATCCTTGACCAGCGCGGGATCCCTTGCCCACTCAACTACGTGCGGGCGAAGCTGCGCCTGGAGCGCATGGCTCCTGGAGAACTGCTGGAGCTGTGGCTGGATGCAGGAGAACCCCTGGAGCAGGTGCCCAACAGTCTAGCCATGGCCGGGCATCGGATTGAGGGACAGGCAGCTTCCCCCGAAGGCCATCACATTCTCTGGGTGCGTCGCGGCACGCCTGAGTCGGCATGAGCCCGGTGAAACCAGAAGGAAAGGGGGATCCGGGATCCAGTTGTACCGGCTGGGTGCGCGCAGCGCAGGCCAACTTTTATCGCGTGCGGATCGATCCGAGTTTGGCCGCCCTTTTTCCCGAGATCCCGGCTCAGTTTCCGGCTCAAAAGCCCACCCCGGCGGAGATTCTCTGTACCTGTCGGGCCAAGCTGAAAAAAACGGGCCAGCAGGTGATGGTGGGGGACTGGGTGGAGGTGCGCTTGCCGCCTGCTGCCGCCGACCTCTGGCCGGAGCGGGGGGTGATCGAGGTGATCCTGCCGCGGCGCACTCAACTGCCTCGACCTGCTATTGCCAACGCAACCCAAGTTCTGGTGGTGGTGGCCCTAGCCGAGCCCGACCCTGAGCCCAATGCCCTCAGCCGTCTGCTGGTGCAAGCCGAGGCCAGCCAACTGCGGGTTCAGGTGGTGCTGAACAAATGCGACTGCGTGGATCCCGAGGTAGCGACAACCTGGGTGGGACGCCTGCAGAGGTGGGGATATGAGCCTCTGTTGGTCAGTGCCCACACCCAAGCTGGGATCCCCCAGTTGCAACAGTGCTGTCGAGATCAGATCTCGGTGGTGACAGGCCCTTCCGGGGTGGGCAAATCCAGCTTGCTCAATCGGCTGCTGCCGGACGTTCGGCTGGCCACTCAGGCCGTCTCCAGACGTTTGGGCCATGGTCGGCACACCACCCGCCATGTGGAGCTGTTTCCTTTGCCGGAAGGCGGTTGGATCGCCGATTCGCCGGGATTCAATGCTGGCGAAGGGATCCCGCCGGTGCATCCTTTGCAGTTGATACGGTGCTTCCCCGAAGTAAGGGATCGCTTGGGCGCCTGTCAGTTTCGCGATTGCCTGCACCATCGAGAGCCGGGCTGTGGGCTCCGAGATCTGGATTGGGAACGACGGACTTTTTACTTGCAGCTTTTGCAAGAAGTCCAGCAGGTGCAAAAGGCATCGGTGGGCCTTATCCAGCCTGGCCAAGATCCCAGTCTCGCCAGAATTGCGCGAAAGACCCCAATCTGAGGACTATAGTCATTCCAAACTAGATTGAGACACTCCTCAAGCATTCCGTGCAGCTTCTGCGACCACTCCCAGCCCCTCTTCCTTTGGGAGAGGGGAGTTAGGAACCAATACACAAATGTTTCATTCCTGTCTAAAATGACTATAAAACGACCGTAGAATGTCAGGTGGACCAGATCTTGCGGATGGGCAAGGTGAAGCCCGGCAGCACGTCCTCTCCCGATAAGGTTTCCGGATCTTCGACCAATTCCGGCGCTTGCCCTTGTCGGTAGATCATCACCCGCTTGGCCTTGGGATCCAGCAGCCACCCCAGCCGGCAGCCGTTGTCCATGTATTCTTGCATCTTGGCCTGAGTTTGGATCCAAGAATCGGTGGGCGAGAGGATCTCCACCACAAAATCGGGGCACAAGGGCAAAAATCCTTGACGGACTGAGGGATCCAAAGCTTCCCACTTTTCAATCGGGATCCAGGCCAAATCAGGGGAGCGGTCGCTGCCTGAAGGCAAGGAAAATCCGGTGGAAGAATCAAAGCTTTTCCCTCGGCCCGATTGCCGGTTCCAAACATAAACTTCCCCGGCAATTTCAAAGTTAAGATTGCCCGTTTCCCCACCGGTTGGAGACATGATGACCAATTCTCCTTGGGCAGTACGCTCCAGCTTCAGCTCAGGATTGGCGGCACAAAGCCGGATAAAATCTGCTCGGCTGAGGGTTATCAGGGGAGATAGATTCAGAGTCAGAGCAGCCATGGTAGTGTGACTCCGCCTGTTTTTGGCCTATCGCTCAACATTTTTACTGCAGCTGTTTCCAAGGTTGGGAGAGTTCTGCAATTCCGATCCCTGTCATGCAAGAGATCCATCTGAGTTAGCTGGGTTAAGGGTGTGGAAAAAATCTGTATCAGGGATTGTGAATCCGTGAAAGTTACTAACGTTAGGCAGACCAGATGTTGCGGATGGGCAAGGTGAAGCCCGGCAGCACGTCCTCTCCTGATAGGGTTTCCGGATCTTCGACCAATTCCGGCGCTTGCCCTTGTCGGTAGATCATCACCCGCTTGGCCTTGGGATCCAGCAGCCACCCCAGCCGGCAGCCGTTGTCCATGTATTCTTGCATCTTGGCCTGAGTTTGGATCCAAGAATCGGTGGGCGAGAGGATCTCCACCACAAAATCGGGGCACAAGGGCAAAAATCCTTGACGGACTGAGGGATCCAAAGCTTCCCACTTTTCAATCGGGATCCAGGCCAAATCAGGGGAGCGGTCGCTGCCTGAAGGCAAGGAAAATCCGGTGGAAGAATCAAAGCTTTTCCCTCGGCCCGATTGCCGATTCCAAAGGGTTAAGTCTGTGGTGATTTCGGCATTCCAGTGGCCGGTTTCCCCGCCGGTTGGAGACATGATAACCAATTCTCCTTGAGCGGTACGCTCCAGCTTCAGGTCAGGATTGGCGGCACAAAGCCGAATAAAATCTGCTCGGCTCAGGGTTGTCAGGGGGGATAGATTCAGAGTCAGAGCAACCATGGCAGGCGTTTGGACACTCCTAAACCATTCTTAGAATGAGTCTAATGGGACCTCAGGATTTGCCCTCTGCTCTTAACCAAGCCACATCTTAACTGGGGTGAGGGGCGAGTTTGGTCAGGCCGATCACCTGAGTGTATGCACCGCGGGCCTGGGTTACACCAATGGTGTGCTCAGCTTTTTCGATCATGGGGCGGCGTAAACTGACCACCAAAAACTGCGCCTGACGAGATTGCTGCCAGATCATATTGGCCAATTTTTCCACATTGGCCCCGTCCAAAAACATATCTACTTCATCAAAGGCGTAAAAGCTGGAAGGGCGGAATCGCTGCAGAGCAAAAATAAAGCTGAGGGCTGTCAACGATTTTTCTCCTCCCGACATGGCGCTGAGACGGCGCACCGGCTTACCTTTGGGGTGGGCCACCAAGGTTAGACCGCCTGCGAAGGGATCCTCTGGGTTTTCCAATTCCAAATGGCCATCCCCATCGGAAAGTTGGGCAAAGATGGTCTGAAAATGGCTGTTGACGGCATGAAAGGCATCCAAGAAGGCTTGCCGACGCAGGGTGGAAAAGTTCTCGATGCGCAGCAACAACTCGGTGCGCTCTTGGTGCAGGGTTTCCAGTTTGGCGCTGAGATCCCGCAGGCGAGCTTGGGTCTGTTCGTATTCGGCGATGGCCAGCATGTTCACCGGCTCTAGGGAACGCAGTTGATCTTCGGTTTTGCGTTTTTGCCGTTGCAGCTCGTCTAGGGTCAGGGTGGCGGGCAAGTTGGGCAGCGGATCCGGCAGCTCTTGGGCCACCGCTTGCAGTTGGGTTTGCAGTTGGGCCAGCAGGGCCTCTTTTTCCTGTTGTTGGGTGAGGGCGTTGTAGCGTTCCCACTCCAGGCGTTGGATCTGCTGTTGTTGAGCCCGCAGTTGAAATTCCTGCCGATCTCGCTCTTGGCGCAGGTGGGCGAGGCGGGCCTCGATCTGGCTTATCTGTTGCCGTTGCTCGGCAAGGTGCTGCTGGATGTGACCAAGGGTGGCTTGGGCTTGGACGATCTGCTCCTGCAGATGGGCTTGGCGCTGTTCGCTCTCTTGCAGGCGCTCCTGGTGGTGCTGGATTTGGGCCTGTTTCAGGTGTTGTTGGCCGGAGTTCTCCTGCTGTTGCCGCTCCAGTTGGGCCAGTTGCTGCTGCAGCTCTGCCAAGCGACTTTCTTGCTGCTGCACCGCCTGCTGCAGTTGCTGCCAATGTTGGTTCACCGGGGATCCCTCCAGTTGGCTGAGCTTGAGGGTGAGATCGGCCAGGCGCTGTTGCAAGGGATCCCAACGCAGTTGAATCTGGTCGAGCCGCTGCTGGGCTTGTTGGCTTTCGGCTTGCAGTTGTGCCAGGGATCCCTGCAGGTGTTGCAGGCGGGCCTGTTGCTTTTGGCAGTCGGCTTGGTGACGCTCCAGATATTGCTGGGCTTGTAAGGCGTCCTGGCGGGCGAGCAGCAGGGCTTGGGCCAGTTGTTTTTCGCGGGCTTGGGCTGCTTGTAGGCGCAGGGTGAGGGCGGCCAGCAGTTCCTCCAGCTCGGCCAAGCGGGAGCGCAAGGCGGCCTCCTCGGAAGGTTCGCCGGCAGAAAAGTGGATCCCAGCTCGCTGTGGGCCGCTGCCGCCGGTGATGGCTCCTGAGGTTTCCAGCAATTCCCCTTCCAGAGTAACCATGCGGTGCTTGCCGATGTGGGGCTGGGCCAGCTCCAGGCTCTGGAAGACCAGGGTGGAGCCGAACACAAAGCCGAACACATCCCGGTAGCGCTCTTCAAAACGCACCAAACGAATGGCGTAGTCGATCAGGCCGTCTAGTTTTAGGGGGCTGGGTGGGCGGGTGGGCTGGAGCTTATTCAAGGGCAAAAAGGTGGCGCGTCCGGCTTTTTCCCGTTTCAAAAAGTTGACAGCGCTCACGGCCACGGTGTCATCCTCCACCACCACAAAGTGCAGCCGGTTGCCTGCTGCAACCTCCAGGGCCAGTTGATACTGGGGATCCACCTGCCCCAACTGGGCCACCAACCCCAAAACCCCCGGCAGACGGGCACTCAGGATGGCTTGGGTCGCCCGGGATCCCTGGGATTCTTGCAACACCTGGCGGCGGGTTTCCCATTTGTCCAGTTGCCGCTGCTTGGCGTGCAGCTCGGCGGCCAGGCGTTCGTGGGTGGCGCGATCCAACTCCAGGCTGGCCTGCAGTTGGGCCAGCTCTTGGGCCAAAGTTTGAACCTGAGCTTCCGACTGTCGGCAAGTGTGTTCCAGCTCGGCGGTGAGGGCCAGGTGGGATCCCAGCCACGCCTCGATCTGGGCAATCTCCGCTTGGATCTCTTGGCTTTGTCGTTCCAGTTGCCGTTGTCGCTCTTGCAGGCGAATTTGCTCCTGTTGGAGAGGCTCCTGTTCAGCGCGGAGTTCCTCAATGTGGCGGGTGAGGTAGCGCTGCTGTTTCACCCAGGCATCGGCGGATTGGGCTAGGGCGCGCAGCTGTTCGCGGCTCTGTTCCAAGCTAATTTGGGCTTTCTGAACCTGGGCCTGCAGGGATCCCTGGGCTTGGGCCAGTTGCTCTTGTTGGCTGTGCAGGTGTTCCAGCTCCGCCTGCAGATGCTGCTGTTGGGCTTGGCACTCCTGATGTAGGCGCTGCGCTTGCTGGATCTCCTCCTGCCAGGCTGCGATCTGTCGGCTGACCTGTTGCCGCTGTGCTTCGGCGGCGGCGATTTGGGCTTGCAGGTGCAGGTATTCCTCCTCTCCAAGAGCATGGATGCGGCTTTGCAACTCGGCCAGGGCGGCTTCGGCCTGTTGCAAATGATCGTTCAAGGTCTGCACCTGAGCAGTGGCCTGCTCCTGAGTTTCCAGAAACCGCTGAATGGCCGCCTGGGTTTCTTCCACTTGGGCCTGCAAATGCCGCCAAAGCAACACCTGTTGCTGCTGCTCCAGCGTTTGCAACTGCAGCCGCAGTTGCTGATAGTGTTGGGCCTTTTCGCTCTCTCTGAGCAGCCGCTCTCCTTGAGCTTGCCATTCTTGTTCGATGAGCCGAAAGCGCTCAATTTGTTCCCGTACCGCCTCCAGCTTGCTGTTGGCCTGGGCGATCTTGCGGTCGAAGGTGGCCACCCCCGCCAATTCGTCGATGATCTGCCGCCGTTCCTTGGGGTGCATGGAAATGATGCTGGTGACATCCCCCTGTAAAACGACGTTGTAGCCGTTGGGGTAGATGTGCATCGCCTCCAGTTGTTCGTGCAGCTCGCTCAGGGTACAGGGCACATCGTTGATGTAGAAAGTGCTGGTGTAGGGGAGAGAATCCGTCCCGCTATCGCGAGTGGGATCCTCAGCCTTTCCGGGCTTGACCCGCAGCCGGCGACTGACTTTCCATTCCCTGGGCTGACCATCTTCTCCCGGCCCCAGCTCAAAGGTGACAGAAACATGGGTTTCCACCTGCCGATTGCCGTTGAGGCTGCCGGAATGCACCAGATCCAAAAGCCTCTCTGCCCGCATCCCCCGCGAGGACGATAAACCCAGCGCGAACAGGATCCCATCCAGGATGTTAGACTTACCGGAGCCATTGGGGCCAGAAATAACCGTGAACCCCGGCAACAGGGGTATCGAGGTTGTGCTACCAAAGGACTTAAATCGGGTCAGCTCAATCCGCTTGACGTACATGACACCCCATATCTAGCGTGACCACCGGCAGATGATGGCAACAGGCTAGCATGGGTAGCAAAAACCTGTGCAGCTCAAGTTTCTTAGGACGGCTTGGCATCTGAGTCTGCACCTGTTGAGTCTACATCTGTGCCGACGAGCAGATCGGCCTTTTGTAAAAGACGATGCACCTCTGCCCTCAGCTCCGGCCATCGGTAGGTCAGCAGGTTTGCCTTGGAGATGAACAGCAGCCGGTAGCCGGGTTTCAGGTTTGGGCACAGGGGGCGCAAGATTTCTCGCAACTGGCGGCGCAGCCGATTCCGCTTTACGGCAGATTTGCTCACCTTTCTGCCGATCACCAGCCCCACTTGGCTGGGGATCCCTTCGCACCCTGCGGGCATCGGCTGAAACAGCAGGGTCAAGCCTGCACCGGAACGACGTTGGCCCCCCTGGTAGAGCGCCTGAAAAGCTCGTCGGTCCCGCAATCGATGAGGAGCCGGCAACATTGGGCACCGAGGAGAGTCTGCCCCAGAAGTCAGCGAGTTTTGGGCTGCAACGCTCCAAAAAACCAAGACAAATCAAATCTCTGACCAAAGGGCTTAGGAAACCGCCAGGCGATAACGCCCCTTGGCCCGCCGTCGCCGCAAGACCTGACGCCCAGTTGCCGTTCGCATTCTGGCCCGAAACCCAGAAACCCGAATGCGTCTGCGATTGGTGCCACGAAGGGTACGCTGAGTCATGGTGAGAAGCCAACTTATGAATCCAAGATCATTTGCCAGAGCTGACCAGACCGAAATTAGCCCGCTTGAAACTGATCGCAGACGCTTAATCTTAGCAGACTCAATGGAAAATTGCTAGATTGGCCACCCCGCGCCGAGCAGTTAAATTGGGAATCCCGAAGCTCCTGTCGAGGAAGCCGCCGCTGTTTCCTCTGGGCTTCTGCTGTGTCGCTCTGAGTGTGTGGTGTGGATATTTCCCTGGATCAGCTCTGGGATGAAGCCCTGTGTCATCTGCAGGTGCAGCTCAGCCGCCCAACCTTTGAGGCTTGGATCAAAACGGCGCGGGCTGAATCGTTGGTGGACAACCGCCTCACCATCTGTACCCCCAGCGAATGGGCACGGGGCTGGCTGCAAAAGCACTACGCTTCCACCATCACCGAGGTGGTGCAGCGGGTAGCCGGGATCCCTTTGCAGGTGGAGTTTTCCGTTTCCCCCCACGCTTCTGTCGAGGCAGAACCCCCTTCAAGGGCGATTTCCCCAACATCGGGCAGAGCCGGCAGCTTACCTGCCTCCACCACCCTAGGACTGGAAGTCGGCGGCAGCCTGCCCATGCGGGCGCCGGATCTCAACCCCAAGTATTCCTTCTCGCGGTTTGTGGTTGGCCCCAACAACCGCATGGCTCACGCTGCAGCTCTGGCTGTGGCCGACAAGCCTGGGCGCGCCTACAACCCCCTGTTTCTCTGCGGTGGGGTGGGTCTGGGCAAAACCCACCTGATGCAGGCCATTGGCCACTACCAACTGGAGGCCAATTCACGCGCCAAGGTCTTCTACGTGTCCACCGAACGGTTTACCAACGATTTAATCGATGCCATCCGGCGAGACAGCATGCAGTCTTTCCGGGAGCACTATCGAGATGTAGATATTTTATTGGTGGACGACATTCAATTTATCGAAGGCAAAGAGTACACCCAAGAGGAGTTTTTTCACACCTTTAATACGCTGCACGAGTCCGGCAAACAGATCGTACTGGCCGCCGACCGCTCTCCTCATCTGATCCCGCGTCTGCAGGAGCGGCTTTGTTCTCGTTTCTCCATGGGTTTGATTGCGGAAATTCAATCGCCGGATATCGAAACCCGCATGGCCATTCTCAAGAAGAAAGCCGAGTACGAGGGGATGAACCTGCCCGCCGACGTGATCGAGTACATTGCCACCACCTACACCAGCAACATCCGCGAGCTGGAAGGTGCCCTGATCCGCGCCGTCGCCTATGTTTCCATTTCTGGCTTGCCGATGAGTGTAGAGACGATTCAGCCCATCCTCAATCCCCCCAGCGAGCCGAAAGAGATCACCGCCGACATGATTACCGATGTGGTCTGTGAAGAATTCGGCATCGACCGAGAAAGTTTACTGGGATCCTCCCGCAAGCGCGACATCAGCCAAGCACGGCAAATTGCCATGTTCTTGATGCGCCACTACACCAACCTCAGCCTGCCCAAAATTGGCGACTACTTTGGGGGAAAAGATCACACCACCGTCCTCTATAGCTGTGAGAAAGTCAGTCAGCTACAGCGGGAAAGTCTGCAGTTTGAACGGCAACTGCAAAAATTGGTCGAGCGCTTGCGGGTGGTTGCCAACAGCCGGAACAGCTAGGCTTTCTGTTGTCGTTGAGCCGTCTTTGAGGTGTTGTTGCCGCCCTTTGGCTCTGCCCGTCTGCGTGGAGAATCTCTCGGAAAGCAGCTACAGTAGGGACGCAATGAATGTGGTTGCAGGTGGTGAGACAGTCTGGCAAAGGGCTTCGCCTGGGTATGCTGCTCCTCTGGGCTGGACTGGTGCCTGAGCGGCCGGTTTGGGCCAATTCCCAGCAAGCCCCTATTCCAGATCCGGTGCCGGCCACGCTCTCAGCCGCTTTGGATTTGGGCTTGGATGACCGAATTTTAGAAGACAGCCCCGTGTTGCGCCGCTGGCTGCAAAACCCGCCCAATCTCCTGGAAGAAATCCGCAACACGCCCGTCTTGCCCACCCGCTTGCAGGCCGGCTTTGAGTCCTCTTCGCACTGGCGAATCAGCCTGCAGGATTTGCGCCTGGGAGATCGCCTCACCCTCAGCGGTGACTATCGCCAATCTTCCGAACATCCCGAAGTGCGCCAGTACGGGTCGGAGATGCGCTACTTTCTGGCCCCCCTGGGATCCCCTTTTAATCTGGCGCCACAACTGGGGTATCGGGCTTTGGAACAAAAAAACCGCAGCCTCAGCGGAGTTAGCTATGGGGCTTTTGCCGTTTTGGCCTTGGCTCCCGGAGCTGCAGATTTGACCGGTAGCTACAGTTGGGTTGCCCCCCAGGAGCCGGAAGAAGGACAGGCCACCCTGGCGGAGATCACCGCTGCCTATGCCATTAGCCCTTCTTTTCGTCTTTCTGCTCGCTATAGCCTGCGCAACTCGACCTTGGATCGGGAGTTTAGCTTTGGCGTTGGGCTGGAGTGGATCCCATAGAGTGCGCCCTCACTCCTAGTCTCTCTCTTGGTGGAAGAGGGGAGCCAGGGATCGACGCGACTTGGATTTGGGTGATGGCTCCGCTCTGGACTCAATGAATGGCCACCTCAACCCAGCCCAGATCAGAGGCGCACTGCCCGCACAAAGGCCACCCAACCCAAGCTGAGATAACGCTCCAACTGCAGCCCCACCTGTTGAAGGTGCTCGCGCAACTGGGTTTCCGAGAAAAAATGAAGGCCGGTGGCTTCCAGCCATTGCTGCACCATCTGCCCCCATCCCTGTACCTGCTGGCTGTGCATCGAGACAAAGGCCCCTCCCGGTTTCAAGACGCGGGCAATTTCCCGCAAACAGGGATCCAAAGGCACTTCGTTCAAGGTCGCCCCACTGATCACCGCCCCAAAAGTTCCAGAGGCGAGGGGAAGCTGTTCGGCTCGGGCCCGCATCAGGCTGTAGTGCTGCCAGTGGGGCTGCGCTTGTTGAGCGGCTTCCGCCAATACCCCTGCTGCATTGTCCAGGCCGATCACCGTCCGTTGTGGATCCTTGGCCAGGAGCAAGCGGCTCCAGTACCCCCCGGCAGTGCCCAAATCCAAGATGGGATCCCCCTCCCCCACCAACTCGGCCAGCAGTTGACTCTCCCGCTCGCTCCCAAAGCTCTCTCCCGTCAGCAGCGACAGGGACCAGGGCCGCCAGAGGCGATCGTAGCCCCAGGCAAACCCAGGCAGATGGGCAATGGCTTGGGCCGGCGTGAGATGCAGGTCCGATGAGCTGCCGATAAAATCCACAGCCCCAGAAGCGGTGATGGGGTAAATTTGGCCACAACTGGGACAATAAACCCGATCCGCCGCGGATCCCTGCTCCCGCCCTGGTGCTTGGGTCAGCCCTTCCCGACCGCAGCTCAGGCAGCGATAGAGGTGAACCGGCAAAGCAGAGAGAGAAGAGCGCATGAGATAACCCGACGCAACAGAAAACCCGCTAAAAAAAGGGCAGTTGCCGGGATCCAGCCCCAACAACCCCCCCAGTTGTCTATCTGGCAATGGAGATGGGATCCCTTAGACCAGCTTTGGACTCCGTCCCGCTTCCGCAAGTGGACTGGGCAGGCCGACCTTCTCCGGGATGGGCACATACTCTGAGACAATCGCCCGGAATTCGTCGCCATCCAGGGTTTCCCGTTCCACCAAGGTATCGGCCAATCGATCCAGCAGAGGGCGGTGCTCCAGCAAAATCTGCTTGGCCTTCTGGTAGCAGCTCTCCAGGATCTGCCGCACCTGGCGGTCGATCTTGGCGGCCACATCCTCCGAGTACTCGACGCGGTTCATCCAGCCGCCGCCCAAGAATACCTCGTTGTTGGGGGGATCCAGCATCAAGGGCCCCAGCTCGGACATGCCAAAGCGGGTCACCATCTGCCGCACCAGATTCGTGTTCTGCTGCAGGTCGTTGCTGGCTCCGGTGGTCACTTCCGAGTAGCCGAAGACGATCTCTTCGGCCGCCCGACCGCCAAAGCCCACCACCACCCGATCCAGCAGCCAAGCGCGGCTGTACATGCCGGAGTCGATCTGCTCCTCGTTGGGCAGTTGCTGGGCAAAGCCACCCGCGCCGCCGGAACGGGGGATGATGGTCACCTTGTTCAAGGGATCCGCGTGGGGCAAAAGTGTCATCAGCAGGGCATGGCCGCACTCGTGGTAGGCGATCAGGCGCTTGCTCTTGCCGTCCAACAGCGGGGGCTTGGTCAGGCCGATGGTGATGCGGTCGATGGCGTCCTCAATGTCTTGGTTGGTGATGGCCATGCGCTGACGGCGGGCCGCCAAAATGGCCGCTTCATTGAGCAGGTTGGCCAGATCCGCGCCGGCAAAGCCGGGGGTACGGCGGGCAATCGCCTCCAGGCTGACCTCTTCCGCCAGCTTCTTGTTGCGGGCATGCACCCGCAAGATCTCGTAGCGCCCCTTGAAACTGGGCCGATCCACCGTAACCTGGCGGTCGAAGCGCCCCGGACGCAAGAGAGCGGCATCCAACACATCAGGGCGGTTGGTGGCGGCAATCACGATAATGCCGGTGTTGCCCTCAAAGCCGTCCATCTCCGTGAGCAACTGGTTCAGGGTTTGCTCGCGTTCGTCGTTGCCACCGCCGATGCCAGCCCCCCGCTGCCGGCCCACCGCGTCGATCTCGTCGATGAAGACGATGCAAGGCGCATTCTCCTTGGCCTTCTTGAAGAGATCCCGTACGCGAGAGGCACCCACCCCGACAAACATTTCCACAAACTCAGAGCCGGACAGGCTAAAGAAAGGCACTCCTGCCTCGCCGGCAATGGCCTTGGCCAGAAGGGTTTTGCCCGTCCCCGGCGGCCCCACCAACAACACGCCTTTGGGGATCTTGGCCCCAACAGCGGTGAAGCGCTCCGGCTTCTTCAAGAAGGTAACCACCTCTTGCAATTCTTCTTTGGCTTCTTCAATCCCGGCCACATCGTCGAACTTAACGCCGGTTTTGGCTTCCATCTGAAAGCGGGCCCGCGATTTGCCGAAGTTCATTGCCTGCCCAGGGCCGCCCGCTCCAGCACCGGCACGCCGCAGGAAAAAGAACAACCCTCCCAACAGCAACAGCGGGATCACCAGGTTGCCCAGAAGCGCCCAAAAGGCGCTGCCATTGCGGGTGGGTACCACTGCCACTTCGATCCCCTGCTCGGTGAGGCGGTCCACCAGTTGCGGTACGGTGTTGGGCAGCAGGTTCACTCGGTAGCGGGTGGAATGCTGGGTCTGGGGATCCACAGCCGTAACTTCAGCTACCAGATTGTTGTCCGTGAGGCGCACATCCGTAACCCGCCCCTCCTCGACGTAGCGCAAAAAGCGATCGTAGGTGAGGGCCGAGGCCAAGGCTGCATGGGCAGGTACCAGGCCGGATCCCTGCCAGAGACAGAAGCCCAGCATGAGGGCGATCAACCAGCGCTGGGGAGATAGAGGCTTGTTCATAGGGAAGAGGAACACCCGGTTATTAAAAGTCCTTTAACAAACTTAACCTGTCCATCCTGGAAGGCACAACCCTGCCCCCGCACCAAGGAGAACTCAATGGGCTTGAGATCTTGTAGGGATCCCTGCCCCATCCGATGCCCGCCACAAGCCTGCAGTTAGGCCGAGCCGGGGGATCCCAGACCATCCAGCCCATAGACGCGCCGCCACATGGAGTCAGCCAGAGCAGCGGGCATGAGCCGCATCAGCCCCAACGCCACCTTACCCCCCGTGAAAGCGGTGTAGCGGTCGGAAGGGTGAGGATCGGTCATCGCCCTCAGGATCGGCTCCACCACCTTCTCCACCGGCCAGGCCATTTTGCTGAACGAGCTGGCCAGATCGGCGGTCTTGTCCAAGATCGCCTTGTAGGGGCCGTTGGGGTTGACAACAGCGGCAAAGGTTTCTTCCGCCACGCGGCCAAACTCGGTGGCCACCGGCCCCGGCTCGATCAAGATAACCTTGATGCCGAAGGGGGCCACTTCCACCCGCAGGGCGTCGCTGAGGGCTTCGACAGCAAACTTGGTTGCGTTGTAAACGCCACTGAAGGGCATCGACATCTGGCCGGCCACCGAGCTGAGGTTGAGGATGCGGCCACTGCCCCGTTCCCGCATTTGGGGCAAGAGGGCACGGGTGAGAGCATGCAGGCCAAACACATTCACCTCAAACTGGCGCCGCATGGCCGCCACATCCACCTCTTCCACCGGCCCCATCTGGCCATAGCCGGCGTTGTTCACCAGGATATCCACCCGGCCAAAATGATCCAGAGCCTTTTGGGCCAGCGCCTCCACCTGGGCCGTATCGGCCATGTCGGTGGGCACCACCAGCGCCTCCGCTCCCCGACTCTCCACCAAGTCTTTGACGTTTCGCAGCAGCCCTTCCCGGCGGGCCGCCAGCACCAAGCGAGCCCCGCGTTTGGCCGCCTCCAGAGCGACTGCTTCCCCAATTCCAGCAGAGGCACCAGTAATCAGCACCACCTGATTTGCAAGTGAAGGCATGGTTTCTTTTATCCAAACTCTCCACCATCCTAGAAGAACGACCGGGATCCCTGGAGAGGGGCAGCCTCGCCTTCCGAACTTCTGGATTCGGCATCCGGTATTATGGCTATGATGGGGTGAGCCCAAAAAACAGCCGGGACAAAGCCCGATGGACAAGCTTCCTCTTGGGCTGAGGTCTTGCGGCGCTTTGACCAAAGTCTAAAGTGTAGAGAATGGGGTATAGGGTGCAGCGACTGTGAAGTACTTCTGCAGACGAATTGGCCGAGGTCGATCTCTGTCGCCGGAAGAGCGCTGGGCCGTTACCGAGGCCCGCTTGGCTCAATTGCTCAGGGCAGCGGAAGCCAACCTCAAGGCCAACTCTGAGCTGCGGCAGCAGCAGCAGGAGCAGCAAAAGCAACTGGAAGCCGAGCGCCGCCACAGCGAAGCCCTGAGAGACTCGACCGCCGATTTGCGCACCAGCGTAATGGAGCTGCGGGAAGGACAGGCTCTTTGGCAGAACCAGGTGGACGAGCTGCGCTCCTGTCTGCGGGAGTTGCTCAAGGAACAAAGTGAACTGGTGCAGATTGTTGCCCAGCAGCAGCACATCCTGAAGGATTGTCAGGAAGTCATCCGCGCCATGCTGGAGCAAATGCGAGATGACCACCGGGACTTCCGCTCTGCCATCAGCATCTTGCTGGAGGAGCTGCACCAAACCGTGCGCTGTTTGGTTCTCAAGGCAGGTGGAACCCTTCCCAAGCCCGTTCGCCATCCCGAAGCGCCGGAGACGGATCCCGGCTCCCCGCCGACCGATTCGGCCTCGCCTGGGGAAGGCTCTTCGTCCTAGGGATCTTCTGCTCCCCCAAGAGCTATCCCACATCGCCTTCCGGCAGCCACTGCGGCCAGAACAGGCGCAACTCCCTGACCCGCTCCCCTTTGATCAGGAGGGATCCGCCCCCGGAGCGGCTTTGCAGCGGGATCTCGGCAGGAGAGAAGGAGTACACCTGTTCAGACTCCGTGAGCACATCCAGTTGCAGATGGGGATGCTGCTCCAAATCGGGGGGGAGACCCACCAAGCCCACCAGCACATCCCCTCGGTCGGAGAAGTGAAAGGCCGGCACGCCCACTTGACCCCGCTCCAGGATGGGGATCTCGCTCAGGGGCAAGCGCTTCAGGTGGCCCAACCGGCTGGCCAGAACCAGGATCCCTTGCGGGGGCAGCAGCGCCATACCAACTATTCGCTCGGCGCGCCCCAAACGCAGGGCCGGCGATCCCATAGCCGCCCGACCCATCAGGGGAATCTGTTGGACATCCAGCCGCAGCACCCGTCCTCCTGAAGTCGCCAGGACGACGCTGTAGCCTTGGTGGCCGGGATCCCAAAGGGCTGCCCAGCCCAGCTCATCTCCCTCCTTTAGTTTGAGGACGGTGGATCCCCGTTGGGTAAGGCCCATCAACTCTGCCAGGGCCAGCCGCTTGATCCGCCCCTGCCGGCTGAGCACCACCAAACTTGCCTTGCCCGGATCCGGAGCCAACGTGAAGGTGGCAACCATCGGCTCGGGGTTGGGGAGAAGGGTAACCAGAGGCACCCCCCGTGAGGACCCAGTGCTGAGGGGGATCCCTGCGATGGGCAGGGTGAAAGCTCTGCCGCCGGCGGTGAGCACCAAGATTTCCTGCTCCAGCGTGACGCATTCCAGGCCGACCAGTACATCTTCCCCCAGTTCCCGTTGCGCCGGGTTGCTGCGGGAGCGACGGCTAGGCAGAGGCAGGCGGCGCACATAGCCCTTGCGGGTGAATTGCAGCAAGAAGTGGGTCTCTTCCGTCTCTTCGCCGCTGGGGATTTGGGCCACTTCCGCTTCCAGCTCCGAGGCCGAGAGGATCTGGGTGCGCCGGGGATCCCCGAAGGTCTTTTTCAGGTGTCGCAGCTCTTTTTTCAAATAATTCAAGAGCTTGCGGCGGTCGCTGAGTAGCCCCTGCAGTTCTTCGATGCGGGTCTGCAACTGGGCGTGTTCCTGGTGCAGCCGTTCCCGCTCCAATCCCGTCAGGCGACGCAGAGGCATGGCCAAAATCGTCTCTGCCTGCTGGGGGGTACAGCCCAGGCGAGTTTGCAATTGGGCTTTGGCCGTGGTGCCATCGGGCGCTTGCCGCAGCAGCTCGATCACCCCCTCCAGATCCGCCAACGCCAGCAACATTCCTGCCACCTCTTCCGCCTTGCGCTGCACCTGCTGCAACTCGGCACGGAACATCCGGTTGAGGGTGGCCTCGCGAAATTGCAAAAAGTGCTGCAGGATCTCTTTGAGGCTGAGCTGCCGCGGTTCCCCGTTCACCAAAGCCAGCAGGATGGCCCCGAAGTTGCTTTGCAAAGGGGTGAGCTTATACAACTGCTGCAAAACCGCCTGCGGGTTGGCCTCTCGCTTCAGCTCCACCACCACGCGAATGCCGCTGCGATCCGACTCATCCCTCAGATCGGCGATGCCGCTGATGCGGTCTTGGTTGGCCAACTCGGCCACTTTTTCGATCCAGGCGGCTTTGTTCACCTGGTAGGGAAACTCGCTGATGACTAGAGCAGGCCGCCGGTGGCGTCCTTTGCCCGGCTGGATCTCCTCAAATCGGGCTACCCCCCGCAGGGTGATGGAACCGCGCCCGGTGAGGTAGGCTTCGCGGATCCCTTGGCTGTCTAGGATTTGGCCGCCGGTGGGAAAATCCGGCCCTGGGATCCACCGCAACAGCTCCTCAGGGCTGAGGTCGGGATGGTCGATCAAAGCCAACAGGCCATCCACCACTTCCCCCAGGTTGTGGGGTGGGATATTGGTGGCCATGCCCACGGCAATGCCGGAAGAGCCGTTGAGCAGCAAAATGGGCAAGCGGGCCGGGAGAACGGTGGGCTCCGCCTGGGATCCGTCGAAATTGGGCATGAAATCGACGATCTCTTCCGATACCTGCTCCAGAAGCGCTGTGTGGCTCAGCTCCGCCAGCCGGCACTCCGTGTAGCGCATGGCCGCCGGTGGGTCATCATCCACAGAGCCGAAGTTGCCGTGTCCCGCCACCAGGGGATAGCGGCTGGAAAAGTCTTGTGCCATGCGCACCAGCGCGTCATAAACTGCCTGATCCCCGTGGGGGTGATATTTCCCCAGCACATCCCCCACCACCCGTGCGCATTTGCGGTAGGGGCGATCCGGCGTCAGGCCCAGCTCGTGCATGGCGTAGAGGATGCGGCGGTGTACCGGCTTGAGGCCATCCCGCACATCCGGCAAGGCCCGCCCCACGATCACGCTCATGGCGTATTCCAGGTAGGAGCGCTGCATCTCCCCCTGCAAATCGGTCACAATCACCCGACCCAGACGGGATCCCCCACCCGAGCCAAATCCCAGTCCGTCGAGAGTCAGTTGCTGAGTCATGGCACACAGGAGCGGAACGCTTTCCAGGTTACTCTAGCCGCTTCTGCGGCCCCTGCGAGAGGGATCCCATCTCATCCCATCTCACATCCCATCTCAATAGAGATAGAGAAGAAGCGAAGAAGTTGAGAGCAGACCGAACCCCGAAACTCCCGCCTCGTGCTATGACTTGAAGCGGCAGCACCCACCGCAACACCACTATGGCCGATACCCCGATCCGTTTTGGCACCGACGGCTGGCGAGCCGTGATCGCCGATGGCTTTACTTTCCAAAACTTGACCGTTGCAGCCCAGGCCAGCGCCCAAGTCTTGGCCCGCACCTACCCCGGCGAAGGGATCCTGGTCGGCTACGACAACCGCTTTCTTTCGGAACGCTTTGCCGCCCACGTTGCTGAGGTGGTGGCCCGCCTGGGGATCCCAGTTTACCTCTCCACCTGTGTGGCCCCAACGCCGGCCTTTAGCTGGGGTGCCAAGGAGCGGGGCTGCCACGGCGCTTTGGTGATCACCGCCAGCCACAACCCCCCCCACTATTCCGGCCTCAAGGTCAAGGGAGGATTTGGTGGCTCCGTGCCGTCGGAAGTTACCGCCGCCATCGAGCAGGAGCTGCAAAGCCTCCAGCCTCTTGGATCCCACAAGGCCCCCGTTCACGCCTGGGATCCCTGGCCCGGCTACCTGGCTCAGCTCAGCCGCTTTGTGGATCTGGAAAAGCTCAAGGAATCCCCGGCCAAGATTTGGGTGGATGTCATGTTTGGCTCTGGCGCTGGCGGCCTCAAGCGCCTCTTGGGGGAGAAGGTCATTGAGTTGCAGGCGCATCGGGATCCCTTGTTTGGGGGATTTCCCCCCGAGCCCTTGCCCCAAAACCTGCAGGCTTCTGCTCAGATCATCGCGGCGGATCCCGCCCCCTTGAAAATGGGTTTGGTCTTTGATGGGGATGCCGACCGCATTGCGGCTCTCGATGGGCAAGGCCATTTCCTCAGCCCGCAGATCCTGATCCCCATCTTGATCGACCACCTGGCCGGGCGACGCGGCTTGCGGGGCGAGATTGTCAAAACCATCAGCGGCTCCGAACTGTTTGTTAAAGTTGCACAGCACTATGGCCTACCGGTTACGGAAATGCCGGTGGGCTTTAAGTACATCGCCGAGCGCATGATGAGCACAGAGGTGCTCTTGGGTGGAGAGGAATCGGGCGGCATCGGCTACTTGGGCCACATTCCCGAGCGGGATGCCCTGCTTTCGGCCCTGTATCTCATCGAAGCGGTTACGGAAACCGGCCAAGATCTCAGCACCATCTACCGGGCTTTGCAGGAACGGGAAGGGTTCACCTCTGTTTACCTGCGCCGCGATCTCCACCTCGCCGATCAAAATCAACAAACCCAGCTCTTCCAGCGGCTGCAAAAGGATCCCCCGGCTGAGATTTTGGGGCAGAAGGTGATCAAACATTTCGACAAAGATGGCCACAAATTCACCCTCGCCGACGGCAGTTGGGTGATGATTCGCGGCAGCGGCACCGAGCCTCTGCTGAGGTTGTACTCAGAAGCGAAAGACCTAGAAGCAGTGAACGCCCTCCTGGATTGGGCAGCCGGCTTGAACAGCACAACAGCTTAATATCCCAGATAATCTTTTGCGCAAAGCTGGATCCCTTTGACTCTTGAGTGCAGAGACTGAGAGGCTGCCAAACTGCGGCAGCCTACAGGGTTGGCCTCTCCCCCCAAGCTCTGCTGAGCAGCATAGGAATGCTCACAGCTTGACCCATCTGCCTCACTTTTACTTGGGTCAAGGGTAAGAACTCTACTTAAAAGTTACGGTGTAAAAGTTACAGTAGCTGAACCAGAAATCGCTGGCGGCGCGCCATTGCTCAAGAGAGTAACTGGTGGGTTGGTGTAGGTCACTGGTAGTGGTGGTGGTGGAGGCAGGGGCGGAGCTTGCTCGACCGATACAGAAACTACGCAGGAGGCGCCTGCGGCTAGGCTTCCGCCCGTGAGAGAAATCGCGGTCCCACCGTTAGGTGCCATAAGCATACCACCGCAGGTGTTTGAGGTAACTGCTGGATTCGTAATTCGTAACCCTGAAGCCGGAGTGCTGGGCAAAATGTCGATGAAACTGAGGCCGGTTATGGGAACAGTTGCAGTGTTCGTAATTGTGAAGACAACAGTTACGACGTTGCCGTTTGGGGTCAAGCTAGGACTAAACTGCTTAGTGAACGTTGGAGCAGTAACCGGGTTCACTGACAGATTAACAGGTGCGCTTTGAACAGCAGGAGCTTGAGCGCTGGTGAGAGTTACTGGCGGATTTGTATAGGTACCCGGAGCCGAAGCAACAACCTGAACAGTAACTGTACAAGTTGCATTGGCAGCCAGTTTTCCATTGCTTAGAGTGATTAGGGCCCCGCCTGGAGGCGCATTAGGTGTGCCGTCACAGGTATTGGTGAGGTTGGGCGGATTGGCAACAAGCAACCCTGTAGGCAGGTTGTCTGCAAAGTTGAGGCCAGTCAGTTCGATGCCAGAGTTGTTGGTGATTGAAAAACTTAAAGTAACAGGAACACCTGCTGAAGTTGTGGAAGGACTGAAGCTCTTAGTAAACGTCGGGGCAGCCAAGGGGCCTGGAGGCAGGCCAACGATGCTGGGAGAGGGATTGGGAGTGGGCAGGGGCGGGATCGTCGGCGCCGACACAGGAGGGGGCACAAGAGGGCTGGGTTGACCTGGGGGAACAGATCCAATCGGAGGAGTGGATGGCAGCCCTACCCCCGTTCCTCCGGGTTCTGTGTTTGGGTTTTGCACGCCGATAATCGGCCCTGGCAGCGAGCTGATTGGATTCCCCTCTTTAGTTTGTTGACAAGCTGTTAGCAAGCCCAAGCACAAGCAAGCCAAAACCCCAGCTACTTTTCCCGTTTTCATTCCCTCATCCTCCTGCCATTCAACTCTCTCGTGGCACAAACCCAAACAGCCTTACTCAGCTCCAGCTTAGGTGGCTTGGGCGCTCGCTTCCAGCCTCAGAGCTTGACCAAATGAATCTCGAATGACCACGATTACCAAAACCGTTTCTCCCGCAGCAACGTTGGTGTTGTAGGCGGCTAGATCCGCCGGGAAGGTGAAGCCGTTGGTAAGCGTGATCCCGTTGATTCGGTCGTCGTAGCTATTGCCTCTGCCTATCAGCGTATTTCTAAACTGCTCAATTGCCGTCGGCAAAAAGATGCTGGTAATATCCGTGCCGCGACTGATGTTAAAAAACTGAACCTCTACGCTCCTGATCACTCCTGGAGCACGCAAGCCTGTCAGAGTGATGGTTACGAAAGCGGATCTCACTGGGCCGATCTGAAAAGGGTTTGCCAAGCTAGGCGGATCCGGAAGGTCGGGTTGAACCGGCGGTGGGGTGATGGGGGCAAAGTCCGGCCCTGGGCGAAAGGTGATGGGCGTGAGATTGGGGGCAATCGTGGGGGCAACGGCCACAGGAGGAGGCGTGGCACCGCTAGAAGCCAGTAGAGGCGGCACCCCGCTAGTGGTCTCGCTACTGCAGCCGGTAATCAGCGCAACCGAAGCACAGGTTGCCCAAAGAGAGAGGCCGCCACGGCCAAGGGCTGAGCCAAAACGTCGTCTCATCGAAAAATCTCCACTCACTCACACCACAGCAAACGTCTTAGGCAGCGTCCAGCGGGGATCCACCGAGCTTGCTCAAGTCTTATGCATCTGCACAATTTCAAGGGGGATGCCTGCTGTTAGTTCTACTGCATCCTAGAGCGTTGTCAAGCGAGCGGCAGAGCAAATGCAAGAAATTGTTCTGGAAATGGCCCATCCCCTAGATATGGGGTATCATAGCCTCGAGCAGGGGCGGCCAGCTTACCTGTAGCGTTAGGGGTTGGGTGCCTTCTCCCCATTTTGTGTGGATTTGCCCAGATTTAAGGTGTGTGAGGAAGTGCCGTATGAACTTCAAAAGTCGCTCCTTGGCGGTTTTGTGTGGAGTCTTGCTGCTAGGCGGCTGCGGAGAAGTTAATGAGTCTCCGACCTTGCCTGGACCCGTCCAGGTAGATCCGGCTGCCTTTGTCTCGGCCCAAGAGTATCGCTTTACCCCCGGCTCGGTGCTGGAGACCACCAGCCTCCGCTTGGACTATGTCAATCCGAGGTTTGACAACGGGATCCCTGTGCGCACCAACCCCCTCCAAGGCAGCGGTGAAGCTCGCATCGCCAATGTTGAAGCCCGCATCTTGCCTGTGAACGAGATCCCAGCCAGTGACTTGACGATTGACTCCACCCTTCGCTCCAGCACCCTGGCCATCCAAATTGGGCGAACCACACCGCTGGTGAATCTCATTGCCTTCGGCCCTAATGACGGCAGGCTATCTACGCAATTTAATATCGCCGGGCTGGTTGCAGTTTCAAGCCTCCCCAACGACCAGCGCATTCGGGTGAATACCACCTTCAGGGCTATCCGAAATGACGGCACTGTTTTAACGCTCACCGTGCGCCGCATTTTGGTGAGTAGAAATGGTAATCAAGTCGTCCTGGAGGGAGATTCTTCCCTGATTGTCCCCACTGTGGGTGTATTGTTTGAAAACGGTGGCCCTGGCCCCGGTGGTGAGATTTTGGCGCCTGGCTCCTTTGTCAACCCTCCTCCACCCCAAGGTCCTGTAGTCGCTATTCTCCAAACAGGCAGTTTCTCCGCGAGCTTTGTGGTGCGGCAGCGGGGGGTTGCGGGCGATGGCACTCCTGAGGATGCCTTGGCTCTCTTTGCCCGCCTGAACTTCCGGCCCAACCAGGCGGAGATTGTCTATCGTCCCGCCCAGGTGGGTACCCAGTCAGTGCTGTTTGCTCCAGATCCGACTCGACCCAACATCTTGCCCAATCAGTTGGTTCGCATCCGCCGCTTACTGAACGGTCGTGTTCAAGCGGAGTTTGATCCGGCCAACACCAGCACAGTTCTCAACTTTGTGCAGGTCAGCCCGCCGCCACGACCTTTCCCCACACCGATACCGCAATTGCCGGTTCCTGATCGTCCGGGTGCCCCAACAGCCTTTGATTACTTTTTCTCATTACGAACTGAAAGGGAAGAAGGCGAGAATACTCCAGTTGTTTTGCAGGGCATCGTGCCTGCAACGGGGGATTTCGTCTTCCGCACCCTGGCTGGAGCACAATTAGCGGGGCCGTTTAACCGGCTTGATATTGGTGGGGGAACACAAAGAGGAAATCTGAACCTTGTCTTCGATTCAACGACCTCTGCCGAGCGCATTTCCGGCCAGTGGTTTTTGGAACAGCAATTCCCTACTAACACTCTTACTCCAGACCCAACTGGAACTATCTTAATCATCCGTGGGTTCTTTGAGGGAACTGAGGTGCGGCTGTAACCCAGGCAACCCGTTTGATCCCAGAGCAGGGATCCGCTCTGGCTTGGCCTTTTCGTCGGTCAGAGCTTGGGTAGATCGCTGAGCACCACCTGTGCGCAGTTGTGGCCAGGGATCCCGGTCACTCCGCCTCCTGGGTGCGCCCCTGAGCCGCAGAGGTAAAGGCCGGGAATGGGGGATCGATAGTCGGCCAGGCCGGAGATGGGCCGCAGGTTGTAGCTTTGATCCGGCGTCATTTCCCCGTGAAAAATGCTGCCCCCCACAAGGCCGAAGCGGGCCTCCAGATCCACGGGCGACAACATCTGCCGTGCGATCACGGCGTTTTTAATGTTGGGGGCAAATTGGGCAATTTTGTCGATTACCCGATCGGCAAATTCTTCCCGCAGGCCATCGTTCCAGTCTCGCCCTTTGGGTTGGTAAGGCACAAACTGGCAGAAGCAGGAGAGAATGTGCTTGCCTGGGGGAGCCATCGTCGGGTCGGTGGGGGATTGGCTGTAGATCTCGATAAACGGATCCCGGGAAGGGATCCCGTATTTGCAATCATCCCAAGCCCGCTCCAGATAGGCCACCGAGGGGGCAATATCCACTGTGGCAGAGCTGACAACTTCTGGGGGCACTTCAGCAGGGGCCGCCGTGTAGCGGGGCAGTTCCTCCAGGGCCAAGTTGAGCTTGTACACCGGGCCTGAGGTGCGGTAGTGCCGTTCTAGCCGGTCACGCAAGTCTGGGGGCAAAGAGGAGCAGAGTCGCAAAAAGGTGATTTGGGGATGGGCATTGGAGAGAACCGCCCGCGCCCGCACGGTTTCCCCCGATTCGAGGACGACTCCAGCGGCCTGCCCACTCTCCATCAAGATCTCCGCCACTGGAGCAGACGTGCGGATCTCCACCCCTAAGTCCAGAGCTGCCTTGGCCATCGCTTGGGTAATGGATCCCATCCCACCGCGCACATAGCCCCAGACCCCACGCGAGCCAATAGCCCGACCTACCGCATGGACCAGCCAGATGTAGGGCGTACCTGGAGTCATCGGCCCGGCTGAGGTGCCAATCAAAGATTGGGGAGCCATCGCCGCCTTGACCTGCTCCGACTCGAAGAACTCATCCAAAAGATCGGTGGTCGAGAGGAGCATGATGCGGCGGAAATCGTCTTCATAGCCAGCAGCTGCAAAGCGATCCGCCAGTTGCCCCAGTGAAATCGGCGGCTGCATTAAGGTTGGCTCCACCACCTCGTTCACCCGATCCCAAAACTCCTCCCAGCGGTCGTAGGCTTCCGCATCTTTGCGAGAAAACTTGGCAATTTCCGCCTTGCTCTTGGCACGGTTATCGGCATACAGAAAGAGGTGCTGCCCATCCGGGAAAGGCATGAAGTAGGAAGGTTGCTTGGCGTAGACCTCAAAGCCATAGTCCGGCAGGCGCAGATCGCGGATGATCTCCGGGCGCAGCAAACTACAGGAGTAGGAAGCCACCGACACGCGAAAGCCCGGGTGAATTTCTTCTGTAATGGCAGCACCACCAACGGTGTGATAGCGCTCCAGCACCAGCACTTTTTGCCCGGCCTTGGCCAAATAGCAAGCGCTCACCAGCCCGTTATGCCCGGCCCCAATCACCACCGCGTCGTAGCTCATCAACAATCCTTCTGCAAACGCTTCTCCACCCACAATACTCCTGCCAGCCAAGACTCGATCTGCCGGCAAGGGATCCCTGCCTTAACCGATGGAAAAAACCCGATCCAGACTCAACTCTCCAGCCAGGATCCCTGGGATCCCAACTTTTTCCTCGGGGGTGTAAGCCTCTCTTTTCTGGTAAACTCCCGACTCTATTGGCAAGCTGTACGTCTCTAGGCAGTTCTCTTGCAAGTTCAAGATCCAGTAGTTGGGGATCCCGGCTTTGGCGTAGAGTCCGAGTTTGACTTCCCGATCATAGGTAAGGGAAGAATCAGCCACTTCGATGATGAGATAGATGTCTTCGGGCTGAGGATGCCGAGAGCGGTACTCATCCTGCTGAAAGCGCACAATGGCAAAGTCGGGCTCCGGCTCGTGATTGGGGGGCAGTTGCACCGGATCCTGGGTGCGCACAATAGCTTGCTCCTGCACAAGGCCCACCAACAGTCGGTACAGGCGGCTACAGTAGGCGGCGTGCCTCTCCCCTTTCGTCATCTTTTGAACCAGGAGCCCGTCAATCAGCTCCAACTGATTGGGCTCTTCAATCTGTCCAGACTCAATCAGTCGATGAAACTCCTCAAAGGTATATCGCCTGATATAGGGATCCAATCGGGCGGCTAGAGTCATCGACCAAACTCATCAGACCCTAAACTTCATATCACCACTCTACCAACCCACAAAAAAGGGATCCCTGGACCAGCCAAGGGATCCCTATTCAGCAGGTTATGGGCTTGCTACCCCGACTGAGAGGCTGTCGAGGCGATAACAAAGGCCGCGTAGGTCAACACGTAACCCACCGTGAAGTGGGCCAGACCCACCAGACGACCTTGGACAATCGACATGGCCACCGGCTTATCCTTCCAGCGGATCAGCTTGGCCAAGGGAGTGCGCTCGTGCGCCCACACCAAGGTCTCGATCAGCTCTTGCCAGTAGCCGCGCCAGGAGATCAAGAACATAAACCCGGTCGCCCACACCAGGTGGCCGAACAGGAACATCCAGGCCCACACCGCCAGATTATTCATCCCATAGGGGTTGTAGCCGTTGATCAACTGAGCAGAGTTGGCCCAGAGGTAGTCCCGCAGCCAGCCCATCAGGTAGGTGGAGTTCTCATTGAACTGGGCGGTGTTGCCGCTCCAGATCCCCAGGTGCTTCCAGTGCCAGTAGAAGGTGACCCAGCCGATGGTGTTCAGCATCCAGAACATGGCCAGGTAGAAGGCATCCCAGGCGGAGATGTCGCAGGTGCCGCCCCGACCCGGGCCATCGCAGGGGAAGCTGTAGCCGAAGTCTTTCTTATCCGGCATCAGCTTGGAGCCGCGGGCGTCCAACGCCCCCTTGACCAGGATCAAGGTGGTGGTGTGCAGGCCCAGGGCAATGGCATGGTGCACCAGGAAGTCGCCAGGGCCAATGGGCAGGAAGAGGAACCCATTGGGGTCGTTGATGGCTTGCAGCCAGCCCGGCAGCCACACGTTGCCGTAGTTGGGCCATGCCGTAGAGGCGATGCTGTTGGGATCCGACAGCAGCACGTTCATGCCGTAGAGCATCTTGCCGTGGGAGGCCTGGATGAACTGGGCAAACAACGGCTCGATCAGAATCTGCTTCTCCGGCGTGCCGAAGGCCTGCATCACATCGTTATGGACGTACAGCCCCAAGGTGTGGAAGCCCAAGAAGAGCGACACCCAGCTCAGGTGGGAGATGATCGCCTCTTTGTGATCCAGCACCCGAGCCAGCACGTTGTCCTTGTTGGCTTCGGGATTGTAATCCCGCACCAGGAAAATGGCTCCATGGGCAAAGGCCCCCACCATCAAGAACCCAGCAATGTACTGGTGATGGGTGTAGAGAGCCGCCTCCGTGGTGTGATCCATGGACATGAACACGTAGGGGTTGAGGGAGTACATGTGCTGCGCCACCAGCGAGGTCACCACTCCCAAGCAGGCCAGGTGCCAGCCCAACTGGAAGTGTAGAGACTCGTTGTAGGTGTCGTAGATGCCCTCATGTCCACGGCCCAACAAGCCCCCGAACGGCGTGCCCTTGGGTGGGTTGTGAGCCGCCATGATCTCCCGCATAGAGTGGCCAATGCCCCAGTTGGTGCGGTACATGTGGCCAGCCACGATGAAGATCACCGCGATGGCCAGGTGGTGGTGGGCCATGTCCGTCAGCCACAGAGACTGCGTGTTGGGGTTAAAGCCACCCAAGAAGGTGAGGATGGCCGTGCCCGCCCCTTCTGCGGTGCCCCAGACGTGGTTGGCCGTGTCCGGGTTCTGGGCATACACCCCCCAGTTGAGGGTGAAGAAGGGCTTCAGGCCCGCCGGGTGGGGCAGCGTGGTGAGGAAGTTGTCCCAACCCACGTGCTGCCCGCGGGACTCGGGGATGGCGACATGCACCAGGTGGCCAGTCCAAGCCAGGGAGCTGACGCCGAACAGGCCAGCCAGGTGGTGGTTGAGACGGGCTTCAGCGTTCTTGAACCAGCTCAGGCTGGGGCGAAAACGGGGCTGTAGGTGCAGCCAGCCGGCAAACAGAAACACCGCCGCCAACAACAACAGGCCGATGGCACCGGCGTAGAGATCGCCGTTGGTGCGCAGGCCGATGGTGTTGAACCAGTAGTACAGGCCAGAGTAGGCCGCATTGACGGGGCCGCCGCCACCGGGCTGGGTGAAGGCTTCCACCGCTGCCTTGCCGAACTGGGGATCCCAGATGGCGTGGGCGATGGGCGTCACACCGGTGGGGTTGGCCACCCATTGCTCGTAGTTGCCCTGCCAGGCGATGTGGAAGACGTTGCCAGAGGCCCACAGGAAGATGATGGCCAGATGGCCAAAGTGGGTGGCGAACAGCTTTTGGTAAAGCCGCTCCTCCGTCATGCCATCGTGGGTCTCGAAGTCGTGGGCAGTGGCAATGCCATACCACAGACGTCGAGTGGTGGGATCGCTGGCCAGGTCTTGGCTGAATTGGGGAAAACGAGTTGCAGTTGTCATGATTCTCTCTTCCTCCTTGCCTTAGCCGAGTGCGCCGAACCGTGCCAGGAAGAACGCCCACGTGGTGACGATTCCGCCCAGCAGGTAGTGGGCCACACCGACCGCCCGACCCTGAATGATGCTCAGGGCGCGGGGTTGAATGGCCGGAGCGACTTTCAGCTTGTTGTGGGCCCAAACGATTGACTCAATGAGCTCCTGCCAATAGCCGCGACCGCTGAACAGGAACATTAAGCTGAAGGCCCAGACGAAGTGAGCGCCCAAGAAGAGCAGCCCATAGGCCGACAGCGCCGAGCCGTAGGAGTTGATCACCTGCACCGATTGCGCCCACAGGAAGTCCCGCAACCAGCCGTTGATGTTAATGGCGCTGGTGGCAAAGTTGCCGCCGGTGATGTGCTCAATCGTGCCATCGGCGTTGACGGTGCCCCAGATGTCGCTCTGCATCTTCCAGCTGAAGTGGAAGATCACGATGGAGATGCAGTTGTACATCCAGAACAGCCCCAGGAACACGTGATCCCAGCCGGAGACCTGGCAGGTGCCGCCGCGGCCCGGGCCATCGCAGGGGAAGCGGAAGCCCAATTTGCCTTTGTCCGGGATCAACCGGGAAGAGCGGGCAAACAACACCCCCTTGAGCAGGATCAGCACCGTAATGTGGATGGTCATGGCGTGGATGTGGTGCACCATGAAGTCCGCCGTGCCCAGCACCATGGGCATCATGGAGACCTTGCCGCCCACGGCCACCACGTCGCCGCCGAAGATGGGGCTAACCGACGCGCCCACATAGGGAGCTGTGCTGGCAATGGCCGAAGTGTGCAGCGACTGGATCCACTGGGCAAAGATGGGCTGCAGTTGGATGCCGGTGTCCGAGAACATGTCCTGCGGACGGCCCAGGGCTTGCATCGTGTCGTTGTGGACGTAGAAGCCAAAGGCGTGGAAGCCCAAGAACAGACACACCCAGTTGAGGTGGCTGATGATGGCGTCGCGGTGGCGCAATACCCGATCCAACACGTTGTTGCGGTTCACCGCCGGGTCGTAGTCCCGCACCATGTAAATGGCCCCGTGGGCAGCACCCCCCACCACGAAGAAGCCGCCTATCCACATGTGGTGGGTAAACAGGGAGATCTGGGTGGCGTAGTCGATGCCCATGTAGGGGTAGGGGTTCATGGCGTACATGTGCTGGGCCACGATGATGCTCAGGGATCCCACCATGGCCAAGTTGATGGCCAGTTGGGCATGCCAGGAGGTGGTGAGCACTTCGTACAGACCTTTGTGGCCTTCGCCGGTGAAGGGGCCTTTGTGGGCTTCCAGGATCTCTTTAATGGAGTGGCCAATGCCCCAGTTGGTGCGGTACATGTGGCCGGCCACGATGAAGAGCACGGCAATGGCCAAGTGGTGGTGGGCTTGGTCGGTCAGCCAGAGGGCACCGTTCTGCGGATCCAGGCCACCCTTGAAGGTGAGAAACTCCGCGTACTTGCCCCAATCCAAGGTAAAGAAGGGCACCACCCCGCTGAAGATGCCCCAATCCACGCTGGGGAACATCTCCTTCATCAAGGCGGGGTTGAGGATGAACTCGTGGGGCAAGGGCACCTGATCCGCCGGCACGCCCGCATCCAACATCTTGTTGATGGGAATGGACACGTGGATTTGGTGACCGGCCCAGGCCAAAGAACCCAGCCCCAGCAGGCCCGCCAGGTGGTGGTTGAGCATCGATTCCACATTTTGGAACCACTCCAGCTTGGGAGCCCGCTTGTGGTAGTGGAACCAGCCGGCGAACAGGCACAACCCGGCCATCACCAAGCCACCGATGGCGGTGCAGAGGAGTTGAAACTCATTGGTGATGCCGGCAGCTCGCCAGAGGTGAAATAGACCAGAAGTAATGCGGATCCCTTCGAAGCCGCCGCCCACATCCCCATTCAGGATCTCTTGGCCGAAGATGGGCCAGACCACTTGGGCGCTGGGCTTGACGTTGATCGGATCCGCCAGCCAAGCAGAATAGTTGGAGAACTGAGCTCCGTGGTAGTACATGCCGCTCAGCCAGACGAAAACCACTGCCAAGTGGCCGAAGTGAGCGGAAAAGATCTTACGAGAGACGTCTTCTAAGTCGCTGGTGTGACTGTCGAAGTCATGAGCAAGAGCATGGAGGTTCCAGATCCAGGTCGTGGTCTTGGGGCCACGGGATAGGCTGCGATCGAAGTGGCCCGGCTTAGCCCATTTCTCAAATGAGGTGGGAACCGGATCCACATCAACCGACACCTTGACCTTCGGCTCTCGCTCCTTTGGCGTAGTTGTCATCAAGAACTCCTCTCTTGCGACAAGGAACGAAGCATCCCTACCCCTTGGCAGAAGATTCCCCCAGGGCAGGACTTACCTGGCATTATAGGTCAGGGTTTGTGAGCCCTCAGTTGCTTCACAATAATTAAACGAGGGATCCCTTGTCCCATCGAGGCTGGAGTCGATTGGCAATTGTTTTTTCGATCATAGATGTAAATATATGTAACGAATTTTCAGTCGACCCAATGGGTTCTAATGAAGGGTTGAAACCAGACAACAAGCAGCAAGGGATCCCCTGGGTGGGGATATGTGGTAGAACCCTGGCAGCCCTTTTGCAGATACCACCCTATGACCCTAGAGATTCCCCGTCGCCAATACGTCAGCAACTACGGCCCCACCGTAGGGGATCGGGTGCGCCTGGCGGATACCGAACTGATCATCGAGGTGGAGGAGGATTTCACCACCTACGGCGAGGAGATTAAGTTTGGGGGCGGCAAAACCATCCGCGATGGCATGGGGCAATCGCCGACGGCCACCCGCGCCAACGGGGCCTTGGATCTGGTGATCACCAACGCCCTGATCCTGGACTGGTGGGGCATTGTCAAGGCGGATGTGGGCATTCGCGATGGCTACATTGTCGGCATTGGCAAAGCCGGCAACCCCAACATCCAAGCGGGGGTGACGCCGGGCATGGTGGTTGGCCCCAGCACTGAGGTGATTGCCGGGGAAAACCTGATCCTGACAGCGGGCGGGATCGATGCCCATGTGCATTTCATCTGTCCGCAGCTGTGCGAGTTTGCCATCGCCTCGGGAGTGACCACCCTTTTGGGGGGCGGAACTGGGCCGGCCACAGGCAGCAACGCCACCACCTGCACCCCTGGAGCTTGGAACTTGGGCAAGATGTTGCAGGCGGCGGAGGGGTTCCCCGTCAATTTGGGCTTCTTTGGCAAGGGAAACGCGGCTTTTCCCGCAGCTTTGCGGGAACAGGTGGAAGCGGGGGCCTGCGGCCTCAAGATCCATGAAGATTGGGGATCCACGCCGGCGGTGATCGACAGCTGTTTGCAAGTCTCGGATGAGTACGACATCCAAACCCTCATCCACACCGATACTTTAAATGAATCGGCTTTTGTGGAAGATACCATCGCCGCCATCAATGGCCGCACCATTCACACCTTTCACACCGAAGGGGCTGGAGGTGGGCATGCCCCCGACATCATCCGCATTGCCTCGGAGCCCAACGTGCTGCCCAGCTCCACCAATCCCACCCGCCCCTTTACCCGCAACACCATCGAAGAGCATCTGGACATGCTGATGGTGTGTCACCACCTGAGCAAGAATGTGCCGGAGGATATTGCTTTTGCCGAAAGCCGCATTCGCCCCCAAACCATTGCCGCCGAAGACATCTTGCATGACATGGGGGTGTTCAGCATCATCTCTTCCGACTCGCAGGCCATGGGCCGGGTGGGGGAGGTAATCATCCGCACTTGGCAGACAGCTCACAAGATGAAGGTGCAGCGGGGGCCTCTGCCGCAGGACAGCAGCCGCAACGACAACTTCCGGGCCAAGCGTTACGTAGCCAAGTACACCATCTGCCCTGCCATCGCCCAGGGCCTCAGCCACGTCATCGGGTCGGTGGAGGTGGGAAAACTGGCGGATCTGTGTCTGTGGAAGCCGGCCTTTTTTGGGGTTAAGCCGGAAATTGTCCTGAAGGGGGGCCTGATCGCCTACGCCCAGATGGGGGATCCCAATGCTTCCATTCCGACCCCGCAGCCGGTGTACCCTCGCCCCATGTTCGGCAGCTTTGGCCGCGCCTTGACCGAGACCAGCCTGCTCTTTGTCTCCCAGGCTGCCCTAGACCTGGGGATCCCGGAAAAACTGGGGATCCAGCGCCGGGCCGTAGCGGTGAAAAATTGCCGCGAGATCGGCAAAGCGGATTTGAAACTCAATACCGCCACTCCCCACATTGAGGTGAACCCGGAGACCTATGAAGTGCGGGCCGATGGAGAATTGCTCACCTGCGAGCCGGCAGAGGTGCTGCCCATGGCACAACGGTACTTTCTGTTCTAATTTTGGGAGAGTTTGAGAGCTCTATTGAGCGTTTGATCGGTAACCCAAGCATGGGCCACCTCGTTCTTCGCCACCTCAGCAAGCGCTTCCACAAGGGAGGGATCCCTGTCCTCAGGGATTTGTCTTTGAGCGTGGAGGCAGGGGAGATCTTCGCCCTGCTGGGGCCATCGGGCTGCGGCAAGTCCACCACCCTCAATCTCATCGCCGGCCTGCTGGAGCCGGATCCCTTGCCCTATCCGGGGGAAATCTGGCTGGATGGGATCCCCCTCAACCCTCTGCCGCCGGAACGGCGCGGCGTGACTTTGCTGTCCCAACACAGCCGCCTGTTTCCCCACCTGAGCGTGGGGGAGAATGTCGCTTTTGGCCTGAAAATGCGGGGCATTCCCCGGACAGAGCGGGAGGCTGCCGCCTTGCGCATGCTGGAGCGGGTACAATTGGCCGGGTTTGCTCAGCGTCGGCCTAGCCAGCTTTCTGGCGGACAAGCGCAGCGGGTGGCCCTGGCGCGGGCTTTGGTGATTCGGCCCAAGGTGCTGCTGTTGGATGAACCTTTATCGGCCCTGGATGCCAACCTGCGCCAAGAGATGCAGGCCCTCATCCTGGAGCTGCAGGCGGAAACAGGGGTGACGACGGTGCTGGTTACCCACGATCAAGCAGAAGCCACAGCCATGGCCCAACGCATCGGCCTGATGTTTGAGGGGCAGCTACACCAGGTGGGATCCCCTGTGGAGTTCTATCAGCAGCCGCGCTCCGAGCGCATTGCCCGCTTTTTTGGCGGGGTCAATTTTTTCGATGCGCAGGCGGAGGGTCACCAGCTTCGCCTCAACAACGGGATCCTCTTGAAAAGCGCCGCGCCACTCCAAGGTCAGGTGCGGCTGACGGTGCGCCCGGAACAGGTGCAGGTGTTTCCCCATCCGCCCGGCTTGGCCGACAATGTTTTCTCCGCTCAAGTGATGGCGGAACGCTTTGCGGGCACCCAGCGACGGCTGACCTTACAAACCCCTTGGGGCAGTCTGCAGGCTTGGGTGGCTCCCCATCAGGTGTTTGCGCCGGGGCAGGCAGTGTGGATCCATTTGCCGCCAGAGGCTCTGTGGCCTGTGGGGGTTGGCGGGGATCCCTCACCCCCGGCCCTTTTCCCAAAGGAGGAGGGGAGAGTTTAAGTTGAATCTGAAACCTGAAAGTTTGATGGGGATGGTGGCAAGGCTATGCAACCCAAAAGCGTTATCTGGAAGCGGCGGCAGGTGTTGGCCGGCCTGGGATCTCTGGGAGCTTGGGCGTTGAGTCAAGGCTCTCCGTTTGCCCAGAATACCTCACAGAGTTCGGTGGATCTGGGATCCCTGAGCTGGGCAGACATTCTGGAGCGGGCGCGGGGCAGCAAGGACTCCGTCCCGCTGACGCGAACGGTCAATTGGGCCATGTGGAGCGGCAGCGAGGCCATCAATGGCTTCGTGGATGGCTGGGTGAAAAGCCAGTTGCAGGAGCGTTATGGCATTCGCTTGAACCGGATCCCGCTCACGGATACCGTTGAAGCAGTCAACAAGGTGATTGGGGAGGTACAGGCCGGGCTGCGCAGCGGCGGCAGCATCGATCTCATCTGGATCAATGGCAACAACTTCCGCACCCTCAAGCAGGGGAATTTGCTCTTCGGCCCTTTTGCTGAGAAATTGCCCAGCTTGCCCTTCTACGATCCCGCCGATATTGCAACGGATTTTGGCCTGCCCACCGAGGGCTATTCTGCACCCTACACCGGCAACTACTTTTTAATGGCCTATGATGCCGAACGGGTGCCCAAGCCCCCCCAGAGCTACGCCGAACTGTTGGCTTGGGCAGAGGCCAACCCAGGGCGATTTACCTACGTGGCCCCGCCGGATTTTCATGGCAGCCGCTTTTTGTTGAGCGCCTTCTATGGTGTGACCGGGGGCTATGCTCAGTACAGCGGGCCGGACTTCGATGCCGATCTCTGGGCGCGACAATCCCCTGCCCTGGTGGAATACCTGAGAAAGCTGGATCCCTTCCTGTGGAGACAGGGCCAAACCTACCCGCCCACCTTTGCCCGCCTGGCGGAGCTTTTTGCCAACGGCGAAGTGTGGCTCATCCCCACCTTTATCGATCAGGTGATCTTACGCAAGGGCAACGGCCAATTTCCCCCCAGCACCACCCCCTATGGGATCCCGGGCACCAGCTTGATCGATCCCTCGTTTACAGCCATTCCCATTAATGCGGCCAATCCTTGGGGGGCAATGGTCCTGGCAGAGGTCTTGGCCAGCCCGGAGGGGCAGCTGGAAAAGTTCAAGCCGGAGGTTTGGGGGGATCTGCCGCTCATCGATGTCAGCCGGTTGTCTGCCGACTACCAAACAGCTTTTGCCCAACTGGAGGCTGCCGCCGGGATCCCCATTCAAGAGGCCATTGCCGGGGCAGTGCCCATCGTGAACTCCGAATACACAGTGCAACTGGAGGCCCTCTGGCAGCAACAAGTCTTGCCGGGATAGGGGTCACCCAGCCTCTCTCTCTTGGGGATCCGACATTGCGGGCAATGGCGGAGCAGGATCCTCACCTTGGGGCAACCAAACTTGGAAATGCGTCCATCCATCCGAGCTGTTGACGGAGATATTCCCCCCCATATGCTCCACCAGTTGCTTCACCAAAGCCAGCCCCAGGCCGGTGCCGCCGTGCTTCCAGCGATCCGATTGCGGGATCCGGTAAAACTTTTCAAAGATGCGGGGCAGCTCTGGCTCTGGGATCTCGCTGCTGTTGCTGCAGACGAAGAGGATCCCCTCTCCTTCTGAGACAACCCGCAGGTGGATGGATCCCTCGGGGGCCGTGTACTTGATGGCGTTGTGCAGCAGCTCGCGCAGAATGCGCCCCAAGCAGGTGGGGTCGGCCCAAAGCGAGGGGATCCCTGCCTCCAGGTGCAGTTGCAGGTGTTGATGTTTGGCTTGGGCCAAAGGCTGAGCCCCGGCCAGCAAATCTTGTAAATACCGCGGCAGAAAAATATTCTCTGGTTGCAGCAGATACGTCCCAGCTCCCAGCCGTCGCATATCCAGCAGGTCGTTAATGAGCTCGATTTGCCGGTTGCACTCTTTCAGGGCAATGGTGAAGTAGTGCCGCTGTTTCTCGGGGTTATCGCGGGTCATTTGCAGCATTTGCAAGGCCATGCGCACATTGGTCATGGGGGTGCGCAGCTCGTGGGAGACGGTGCTGAGGAAATCATCCTTCAGCAGATTCAGCCGCTCCAATTCCTTCACCTGCGCTTGGGCTGCTTGGTACAAACGGGCTTGGCGGATGGCCAGGGCACATAGGTTGGCCACCTGATAGGCCAGTTGCATCTCCGCTTCGGAAAACTCCTGCTCCGGCAGCCGCTCCAACAGCAAAGCTCCCAGCCACTTCTCTTTGTCCCAAAGGGTGCAGACCAGCAGCCGCACCCAGCGTCCCTCTTTCCCTGTGCGACAACAGCAGTGGATTTCCCATTTCTGCTGTGAGGAAGAATGGGACTGCAGCAGGCGCAAGAACTCCGGGTCGCTGGCGTAGTCTCGGCCATGCAAGGGATCCGCCCTGTCGCCCTGAGCTGCATCAGAAGAGAGAAGGGGGGAGTAGCAGTAGCCGGGGATCCAGGTTGACCCATCTTCTGTTCGCGCTACTCGGACGGAGTCCTTGAGCAGCAGGATTTGGCAGCAGGTCAGGCTTAGCGCTTCGGCAAGGGTTTTGACCACTTCTTCCAGGATTTCCCCCTCGTTTAGGCTGACCACCATCCGGCTGCTGATGGCGCGCAGCACCCCCTCAAAATGCAAGGCTTGCTGCAGCTTGGCCGTGCGCAGCTCCACCTGGGCTTCTAGCTCCCGGTTGAGGGCTTGCAACTGTTGTTCTGCCCGCTTTTGCTCGGTGATCTCCCGCCCCACCGACAGGATCTCCACCAAGCGGCCTTGGCTGTCGAAAATGCCCCGATCCACCCAGCTAATCCAGCGGGACTGGCCGTTTTCTCCGGGGTACTCCCGCTCGTTGCTGTAGCAAGGGCTTTCGGGAGTGAGGGCAGCAAAAGCTTGCAACACCTTAGCCTGCTCTTCTTCCGGCAGCCGATCCCGCCAAGGTTGGCCCATCACCTCCTCTGCCCGCTGACCGAAGAAGCGCAAATAGGCAGGATTGACATAGGTGATGCAGGTATCGGGCCGAAAGCGGCAAATGAGCTCCGTCTGCTGTTCCACCACAGCGCGGTATTCTTGCTGCTGCTGCCAGAGACGATCCAGCAGGGCCTGCTGGGCTGCTGCCGCCTGCTGCCAGGCTTTGGTTAGCGTCTGCACCTCCTGGATGGGGCCGGGATCCAAAGGGGGCCAGGGCTGGAAGCCGCTTTGGATAAATTGCTCGGCGATTTGGGTGAGGCGGCGCAGGGGACGGGAGAGAGCTTCGCCGAGGAGGATCCCTGTCCCCAGCATGCTCAGCAATAGCCCACCCCCCAGCAGCGCAGCCTGTTGGGCGCCCCGATGGACTTCGGCCAGAAGGGTTGCCTCTGGGATCCCATGCACAAAATAAAAGCCCAGCCTCCCTTCACTCTGAACGGACTCCACCTCCGCCCAGTAGGGGATCCCGCCAACCACGAGGCGCAGCGAATTCTGAGAAGAGGCCGTCTCCCAGGAGCCCACCTGCTCTTGCACAGCCACCAGCAGCGGATGGGGAGCAGGCCCCGCCGTACTGGCCACCACCTGTCCTTCCTCGTCCAGCAGAAAACTCACCTCTGCAGGAGAACGGCCTTCTAGCCGCTCCAGGAAGGCTTGAAGCTGCGCAATGGACAGGGAAGCCACCAAGCTGCCATAAACCCGTCCCTCCGAGTCGGTCAGAGACAGGGACGTCACGATCAGCCGCTCCGCCTCCTGGGCGGGAAGCTCCGCAAAAAATCGGGTTACCACCCAAGTGTCGCGGATCCCTTCCGACTGCAGGAGCTGGGGAAACCAGAACAACTGCCTCAGATCCACAAAGCCCAACCGGCGAGTGAACCCTGTGGGATCCCCTGTCTCTGGATCCCGTTGGCAGCCCTGGACGGATCCCGGCAAGAGGCCGGGTGTGTGGTAAGTCCAGATCGACCCATCGGCGTGACGGCGGGCGATCACAAACCCCCCTTGAGCCGAGACAAAGCCGACATAGCTGAGCTCAGGAAATGGCTGCAACTGGCGGGCAAAGTGAGCTTCCAAAAGCTCTAGATCGGCTGGGCTGGGTGTCGTCAAATCGGGCAGAAGCCCCCCTCTCACGAGGCTTTGATTGAGGGCGTTGATGCGAGGGGGAACTTGCAAATATCTGGCAAGATGCTCTTCGGTGCGGTCGGTAACTTCCCGCCTCAGTTGCTCCGTCAAGCGCAGCGCCAGGTGTCGCCCGCCCTGCCAGGAGAGATAGGCCACTCCCCCCACTCCCCCTGCTACTGAGAGCACTGGGGGCAGCAGCAACGCCACCCGCAAAGGAATGGAGCGGCCAGGCCAACGGGATCGCACTTCAGAAGAACCAGAGGAAGACGGCATGGGATCCCTCGCAAAACCTCAAGCTCGGGGAGGTTCCAAAGCCCGCTGCAAAGCCCCCAGGCCAACTTCCGCTGCAATGGCCAGAAGGGCCACTGGGATCGCCCCCACCAGCAGGATGGCGTTGTCGTAGAGGGCAAACCCTAGGGTGATGAAAGTGCCCAGCCCTCCCGCGCCGATAAACGCTGCTAGCGTAGCACTGGCAATCACCTCAATGGTAGCCGTTTTAACACCGGCCAGGATCACCGGCAAAGCCAAAGGGATCTCCACGTGCCGTAACACCTGGCCAGGAGTCATGCCCATGCTCAGGGCAGCTTCCCGTAGGGCCGGCTCAAGGCTGCGGAAGGCCACATCCGTGCTGATCAGAATGGGGGGCAAAGCCAGGAGGGTTAGCGCGACGACTGCCGAACGGAAGCTGAGGCCGAAATAGGGGATGGCCAAAAACAAAATGGCCAAACTGGGGATCACCCGCAGGCTGCTAAACGCATTGATCACCACCAGAGAAAGCATCTGGGAGCGGGAGCTGAAAAAACCCAGCGGCAAACCCAACAGCAGCCCCATTCCTAAAGGCACCGCCACCAGTTGTAGGTGTTGGACGAAAGCTTGAAACAGCATGTCGCTGTGGTTCTGGGCGTAGGCCAGGGAGCGGGCCAAAAGGCTCATCTAGAGGTGTGTGGATGACAGAGGGATCCAAGACAAGCCCCAGTGTAGCGCCGGCAGGCGATCTTGACAGTGCGGAATAGTGCAGAGCGGGGATTTAGCACCAATCAGGGAGATGGGGTCACTCCAATTTCGGTCTCCGACCTGCTAACGCGGTGCAATCAACCTCAACTTTCTCCCAAGGATTAGAACCCACAGCGCCGCCTGCCGACAAAAATAACCATCTGTTTCACTGCCCATCTGAGTTGCCATCTCTATCCTGCTGATCTTTCTCAATCTTGTCTGGATCCCTGTTTGGGGGGTGGTTGGCTTCTCGCTCTTGCAAACGGCGGATTTGGGAGCGCACCTGCAAAGCAATCTGTAAAGCAGTCTCTAGGATACGACCCTGTTCGCTGGCCTGCTCGCTCACCTGCAGAGCTGTCAAAGCTGCCAAGTTATCGCCGAAGAACTCGCTCTGCTGCTCGATCAGGTCTTCGTTTTGCCGCAAGATCCGTTCGGTTTTCAAGGCGCGAATGAGATCGGCCCGGGTCAGCTTCAGCGCTTCGATCACCTCAGCCCTCTGGGCCAGCTTCACCTCGGGGTTGCCCGCTTCCACCAACTGGTCGTTGACGTGGATGGCCTGGATGATTCGGTTGTAGCGATCCACCTCCCCCAGCAAATTCAACAGCAGCGGCATGCGGCGGCTGCGGAAAATCCAGTAGGCTTGGCCCAGAGCGGCAATGGCCGCCAGGATCCCCCATTCCACCAGCCAAGTGCCCCAAGTGGCGCGCAGGCCAGGGATCCAAATCCGCCCCACCAGGGTAAGTAGGGATCCCCCTGTCCAGAAGGTCAAGAAACGCAAGAACAAGTCCAGCGTCACCAGCAAGCGTAGGAGATCCCAGAAGGCGGAGAACTGGCGCAGACGGTCTTTAAAACGACGAACGGGCCGAGGCCGATACAACCAAGCCACCGGCACTTGAGAGAGGTTTTGCACTTGAGCTGGAGAGATGATCAGCTCTTGCAAGTCCCGCTGCATCGCCATTCGCTCTGCTGAGGCTGGGAAGTTTTCCCATTGTACTTGCGACCTTGAGCAGCTTGGGCTTGCTCAGGGATCCCTTCCCAGAAGGGAAGCTGCCTGGCCAAGTCTCGATAGAATGGGGTTCGCTGGGCTGTTTGCGTCTTCACGCCCTCGTGCTCACGTTGTAGGGCAACAGTGAGACACAAGACAGCTCGTCAAACGCAAAGGAGAAGAGCAGGGTGACCAGCCAATTGCGCCAACTGAAGGCCCATCTCGCTGAACCGGAAAACTTTGCCCCCTATGGACAGGTCATTTGCCCCACTCCCGATCACAAACCCTTCGACAGTCAAGATGCTCAGTTGTTCTTGAATCAAGGGCAGCCCCGCTTTTACATCATGCGCTTGCCTCGCCGCGGCCTCAAGTTTACTCAGATCACCCACCACATCCGCTGCACCCAGTGCCTGGGGTCCCTGAATGGCAAGGAGTGGTTTATTGGTGTTGCACCGCCTGCCGATGAGCTGCACGTGGATCAGATTCAAGCCTTTCGGGTGCCTGGGGATCGCTTTATCAAACTGGAGATGGGTACCTGGCATGCCGGCCCCTATTTTGACCACGAAGAGTTCATCGATTTCTACAACTTGGAGCTGGCCGACACCAACATCACCGATCACGAAACCATAAACTTACTCCAAACCTACAACCTGGAGTTCCAGATCACCCCCTGACAAGCTTTTGGGGATCCCTTATCAATCGGGCAAAAAGCAGCATTGATCATTGATCACAGCAATCTTTCGCTTGAGCGCAAGAAGAGTTGTGGGGATCCGTACTCCACTATGGGTGGAGAGAGAAAGTGGGCTTGGATCCCAGTCCTAGTGGATGTAGCCGACTTGGGTGAGCGTTCCTTGACTTGGGCTTAAGTTATACCCTTGTCGGCATGAGTTTTGACGCTGTGGCCCACTCGGCCAGGTGATAGAACAGGGTCAAACCCAGCAGCATTTGGGAGGTTTGTTGTCATGGCTACGTTGCAACCCAAAGTGACCCACCAGCTTTTGGCGGCCTTAGCCCTGTTTGCCTGTCTGGGCTTGTTGCCTGCTTGTGGCGAGAGCAGCAGCAGCACCGTCAGCCCCCCCAGCATCACCCCCACCCCCACCGGCTCATAATTCGGCTGGTTTTTGCATGCCCTTGCAGCGGTTGCCCAAGTTGGTTCAGCTTTGGGCTTTGAGGATCGCGGGGATCTTTTGTCTTTGTCTGCTGGCGGCCTGTGGAGGATCCCCTACCTCGATGGAGCCACCGCGGGCAGGGGAAGTGCCGATTGCCAGCTTCCTGTGCCGGTTGGATCGCCAGACCCGCAGCTTCACGGGGCCTATTTACGCCGAACAGCCCCAGGTTGCTACCTGCAACCCCGGTCGCCTTACGCCTGCAGCAGCCCAAAAGATGATGGATCGGCTGAATTTTCTACGGCTGTTGCACCAGTTACCGCCGGTGAAGCTCAATCCTCAGTTCCTAGAAGCCGCCCAGCAAGCGGCCTTGATGCAGGTAGCCAATGGTACTCTCAGCCACCAGCCGCCCCCTTCTTGGCGCTGCTTTACCCCTGCTGGGGAGGCGGGATCCCGCTTCAGCAACCTGGCGGTTGGGCCCATCCTAGAGCTGAACGGCCCCGATCCAGGCCGGGTGTTGGCGCGGCAGGTGGACATCTATTTTGCCGAGCCAGGTCGAGAAAACTTTGTGGATGTGGGGCATCGCCGCTGGAACCTGTATCCTCAGTACGCCCAGGGGGCCTACGGCATTGTCTTTGACCCACGGGCTGGACGGGTGACCCAGGCCAACGCCAACTGGATCTTCGGTTTTGACGAGTCGGTGCCAGATCCAGAGTTCATCGCCTTCCCGGAGAAAGACGGCTACCTCTACCGCCTAGAAGGGTTTTCCGGCCAGCCCCTGTCTGCCTACCGCTGGTCTTTCTCGGTGCCCAGCCGTGGCGGCAAGGCTGATCTCAGCCAAGCCCAAGTCCGCATCACCGATGCCCTCAGCGGCGAGCCGGTGCCTGTTGGAGATCTCCGCGTGGGGGATCCCGCCTTTGGCCTGGAAACTTTGACCTACTCCGTGGGTTCGATCCAGCCCAATCGCAACTACACCTTTGAAATTAGCGGCATTCGCCTCAACGGTGGCCCCCCCCGCAGCTACCGCTACACCACCGCTCTCTACGACTGCGATCCCCAAACTTCCCAACGGCCCGCACCCCTCACCGAAGGGCTGGGGATCCCGCCCCGTCTGCTCTGGCAGATGGAGCCTTTCAACTCTTTCAACCCTCTCAACTAGCTTTTCCTCACCCCCAGCCCCTTTCCCAAAGGGGAAAGAGGGGTCTGCTGCTCCTGGAAGCCTGACTTTATGCATAAAGCGCAATTCGAGAATGACAAAACTGCATAACCTGTTACAAAGTGTAACTGCCAATACCAAAGTTAACGGTTCGTCATCGCTAGGGTAGCCAGTGTTCACCCCACGGCAGCGATCATGGCGAACCAATTTGAACGCCTCAAAAGCGAAAAGGATGGGCTGGCGGTCAAGGCCGAGCTGGAGGCGTTTGCCCGGATGGGTTGGGAGAACATTCCTGAAGACGACCGGGATCACCGCCTCAAGTGGCTGGGGATCTTCTTTCGCAAGCGCACCCCAGGTCAGTTCATGCTGCGGCTGCGCCTGCCCAATGGGATCCTAACCAGCGGCCAAATGCGGATGTTGGGCGCAATCATCCACCCCTATGGAGAACAGGGCGTAGCCGACATCACCACCCGGCAGAACCTGCAACTGCGGGGCATCCCCATCGAGGAAATGCCCCAGATCCTGGGCTACCTGAAAGAGGTAGGCCTGACCAGCATCCAGTCGGGCATGGACAACGTGCGCAACATCACGGGATCTCCTCTGGCTGGTATTGACCCGGATGAGCTGATCGATGTGCGCGGTCTCACCCGCAAGGTGCAGGACATGATCACCAACAACGGCGAGGGCAACCCTTCCTTCAGCAACCTGCCGCGCAAGTTCAACATCGCCATCTGCGGTTGTCGCGACAACTCGGTGCATGCCGAGATCAACGACCTGGCCTTTGTACCTGCCTTCAAAAATGGCCGCCTGGGCTTCAACGTCCTGGTGGGGGGCTTTTTCTCGGCTCGCCGCTGTGCAGAGGCTATCGGCCTGGATGTCTGGGTGGATCCCCGGGATGTAGTTCCCCTGTGTGAGGCGGTGCTGCTGGTCTACCGGGATCACGGCCTGCGGGCCAACCGACAAAAGGCACGGCTGATGTGGCTCATTGACGAGTGGGGCCTGGAAACGTTCCGGGCCAGTGTCGAGCGCCAGATAGGCCACCCTCTGCCCAGGGCAGCGGAAAAAGATGAGGTGGTCTGGCACAAGCGGGATCTGCTGGGGGTGCATGCCCAGAAGCAGCCGGGCCTCAACTTTGTCGGCCTGCATGTGCCGGTGGGGCGGCTCAACGCCCTGGAGATGATGGAGCTGGCCCGCTTGGCGGAGGTGTACGGCTCCGGAGAGCTGCGGCTGACGGTGGAGCAGAACGTGCTCATCCCCAATGTGCCCGACTCCCGAGTGGCTTCCTTGTTAAAAGAGCCGCTGTTGAAAAAGTTCTCTCCCAACCCAGGGCCATTGCAGCGGGGGCTGGTGTCGTGTACGGGCAACCAGTTCTGCAACTTTGCCCTCATCGAGACCAAAAACCGGGCCGTGGCCTTGATGGAAGAGCTGGAGGCGGAGCTGGAGATCCCCCAAACGGTGCGCATCCACTGGACGGGCTGCCCCAACTCCTGCGGCCAACCCCAGGTGGCAGATATCGGCCTCATGGGCACCACTGCTCGCAAGGACGGCAAGGCGGTGGAGGCAGTGGACATCTACATGGGGGGAGAAGTGGGCAAAGACGCCAAGCTGGGCGAATGCGTGCGCAAAGGGATCCCTTGCGAAGACCTCAAGCCGGTCTTGGTGGAGCTGCTCATTGAACACTTTGGGGCCAGGCCGCGTCAGCATCCGTCCGCCGCCCAGGCTTCTGTTTTGGTAACCCGCTAGCGGTTCTGTTGCCGTCCTGAAAGTTTTTCTTTCTTCGTCGTTGTAAATCTTGGAGGTTTCGATGTCTAAGCTGTTCAGCACTTCCTCTCCCGTCTCCCGTCGGCAATTTTTGGCCGGGGTGGCTGCTCTCACGGCTGGGGCGGCCACGGCTGGGATCCCGCGCGCCCAATCGCAATCCTTGGGCAAAGGCTACTGGGTGGCGCAGGCCGATACTCCCGAAACCACCAGCGCCAAGCTGGGGTTCATCGCTCTAACCGACGCGGCCCCCCTGATCATCGCCAAAGAAAAGGGGTTCTTTGACAAGTACGGCATGAAGGACGTAGAGGTGGTCAAGCAGGCCTCTTGGGGCACCACCCGCGACAACTTGGTGCTGGGATCCGCCGCCGGCGGCATCGATGGGGCACACATCCTCACCCCCATGCCCTACCTCATCACCACCGGCAAAGTTACCGATGGCAAGCCGGTGCCCCTGTACATCTTGGCCCGTCTCAATCTGGACGGTCAGGGCATTAGCATTTCCAACCAATATCGGGATTTGCAAATCGGCCTGGATAGTTCCCCCCTCAAGGCCAAGTTTGCCGAGGTCCGAGCTGCCGGCGGGGATCCCAAATGTGCGGTGACCTTCCCTGGTGGCACCCACGACATGTGGATGCGCTACTGGCTGGCCGCAGGCGGGATCGATCCCACTAGCGACGTCTCCATCATTGTGGTGCCGCCGCCGCAGATGGTGGCCAATATGAAATCCAGAACCATGGAAGCCCTCTGTGTGGGCGAGCCTTGGAATGCCCAGCTGGTGAACCAAAAAGAGGGGTATAGTGCCCTCACCACCGGCGAGCTGTGGAACGGCCACCCGGAAAAGGCCTTTGCCCTGCGGGCCGACTGGGTGGATGCGCACCCGAAAGCCACCCTTGCCCTGTTGAAAGCGGTGCTAGAAGCCCAGATCTGGTGCGACCAGATGGAAAACAAAGAGGAGATGTGTCGCATCATCGGCGACCGCCGCTGGCTGGGGGTTCCCGTGACCGATATCTTGGGCCGTTCTCGGGGCACTTTTGACTACGGCACCGGCAAGGTCGTTGAAAACAGCCCCCACCTGATGAAGTTCTGGCAGGACTACGCTTCCTACCCCTTCAAGAGCCACGATCTCTGGTTTTTGACCGAAAACATCCGCTGGGGTTACCTACCTGCCGACACCGATACCAAAGCCTTGGTGGAGCGGGTGAATCGGGAAGAACTCTGGCGAGAAGCTGCCAAAGCCATTGGTCAGGGGGCAGCCATTCCCCCCAGCCCTTCCCGAGGAGTGGAAACCTTCTTCGACGGGGTGCAGTTCGATCCCGAAAATCCTGCCGCCTACCTGGAGAAATTGGCGATTAAGAAGCTGGCCTAGCCTGATCTTCTCAATTCTTCCAGAGCAAGTTGCAAAAACCCTTGCAAGCCCTCTGCCCAGGAGAGAAGGGATCCCCGAATCCCCACAAAGAGTGTTCAACTGAAACCCCTTCTCTCTTGGGATCCTCTTAAGTTGACTTCAACCTTACTCCCAGCAAGCCATGAGGATTTTCCACTCTGCCCTACAGTTGGGCTACCACCTCTTTCGGATCCTGCTTCCCCTACTGGTTGGCCTAGGCCACTGGCTGCTGAAAACCAGCCCAGGCTTTGTTCTTCAGTCCAATGCCGGGCTCCACTCCCCGGCCAGCTCTGCATCTTCTTCTGCTTGGAGGCAGCGAGTCCAAATCCACCAAGTGCTGCGCCGCGTTCTTTTGCCCACCACGGCCATTTTAATAGTGCTCGTTCTCTGGCAAATTGCCTATAGCCGCCCCGGAGCCAACTTGCCCACCCCTCTCCAGGTTTGGCAGGACACCTGGGATCCCCTCATTAAAGATCCCTTTTTTGACTATGGCGGCAATGCCAAAGGGCTGTTCTGGCAAATTTGGGCCAGCTTGCGGCGGGTGTTCATTGGGTTTGCCCTGGCCGGCTTGGTGGGGGTTGTGGGCGGCATGATCATCGGGGTCAATCGCTGGCTGTACGAGGCTTTGGATCCCATTTTTCAGGTGCTGCGCACGGTGCCGCCTTTGGCCTGGCTGCCGATTTCTTTGGCTGCCTTTCGAGATGCCAACCCTTCCGCCATTTTCGTAATCTTCATTACGGCCCTCTGGCCCATTTTGATCAACACCGTTGTCGGCGTACAGCAGATCCCACAGGACTACCGCAACGTGGCGAGAATTGTGCGCATGTCGGGCTGGAAGTACTTTTTCAAAATAGTTTTCCCGGCAACTGTACCCTACATTTTTACCGGCTTGCGCATTGGGGTGGGCTTGTCTTGGCTGGCCATTGTGGCGGCGGAGATGTTGATTGGCGGTGTGGGCATCGGGTTCTTCATCTGGGATGCCTGGAATAGCTCCCGCATCAGCGAAATCATTCTGGCTTTGATCTATGTCGGGATGGTGGGTCTTCTGCTGGATCGGATCACGGCTTGGATTGGCTCGCTGGTGGTGGCTGAGGATCGCTAAATGAGCTTGGCCGAGTTTTAGATTGGTTGCTGACAATTTCTCCATGCTCTCAGAAATCATCTCAGGGGAATCATGAAGACCCAGCCTTACATTGAAGTGGATCATGTCGACAAGGAATTTCTCCTCGACAACGGAGAGGTCTATCCTGTCCTGAAAGACATCCACCTGGAGATCCAAAAAGGGGAATTTGTCTCGCTAATTGGCCACTCCGGCTGTGGCAAATCGACCCTGCTCAACATCATTGCTGGCCTGGAAAAGCCTTCCCGAGGGGGCATTCTCCTGGAGGGCCGACAGGTTACGGATCCCGGCCCGGATCGCATGGTGGTGTTTCAGAACTATTCCCTGCTGCCCTGGCTGACCGTGCGGGAGAACGTTGCCCTGGCTGTGGACGAGGTGCTGGGATCCCTTCCCAAAGCGGAGCGGGACCGGATTGTGGCAGAACACATTCGCCGTGTGGGGTTGCAGGGGGCAGCCGATAAACGCCCGGCGCATCTGTCAGGGGGGATGAGACAGCGGGTGGCCATTGCCCGAGCCTTGGCCATTCGTCCGCGAGTGCTGCTGTTGGATGAGCCTTTTGGCGCTCTGGACGCCCTGACGCGCGGCAGCCTACAGGAGCAACTGATGGAGATTGCCCAGGCGGAGCAGCTTACCTGTGTCATGGTTACCCACGATGTGGATGAGGCCCTCTTGCTTTCGGATCGGGTGGTGATGATGACCCAGGGCCCCGCTGCCCGCATTGGCCAGATTTTGCGGATCCCTTTTCCTCGGCCCCGCCATCGTTTGGAAGTGGTGCGTCACCCCGATTACTACAGCCTGCGGGGAGAGATGATCTACTTTCTCAACCAGCAAAAGCGGGCTCGCCAGAAAACGCCTATCTCTGTGGCTATTGCCAAGCATGGCCTGGAGAAGGTCAATTTGGAGATTGGCTTTGTGCCCCTCAACGACTGCGCGCCTCTGGTGGTGGCCCAGCAAAAGGGCCTGTTTCAAAAGTACGGCCTGGAGCAGGTCACCCTGGTGCGAGAGCCAGGCTGGAAGACCATCTGGGAAGGGATCCGCTCCGGTCGGCTGGACGCGGCTATGGTGGTGGCCGGGATCCCGTTGGCTTCCACCTTGGGAGTAGGGGGAGTTCCGGTGCCTTTGATTACCGCGCTAACCCTCTCCCGCGGCGGCAACGCCATTACCTTTGGGCGCAGACTTTTGGAGCGAGGCGTTCAAAGCCTGGCGGATTTTCGCCAATACCTCAACCACACCCCCGACACAGTCCACACCCTGGGAGTGGTTCATCCGGCTTCCATGCAAAACTTCCTGTTGCGGCACTGGCTGGCCGGTGGGGGGGTGGATCCGGATCGGGACGTTACGTTGACGGTGATCCCACCCCCGCAGATGGTGGCCCATCTCAAGGCCGACAACATCGACGGCTACTGCGTCGGCGAGCCCTGGAACTCCCGCGCTGTGCGGGAACAGTTGGGATTTATCGTCACCACCACTCCCGAAATCTTGCCCAGCCACATTGAAAAAGTGCTGACAGTGCGCCAGGATTGGGCGCAAAACTACCCCCGCACCCATGTAGCTCTGGTCAAGGCACTACTGGAAGCTTGCCAATACTGCGATCAGCCGCAGCACCGCCCTGAGATCCTGGAGTGGCTGGCCCAGCCCCAGCATGTGGGAGCGGCCAAGGCGGATTTGCAGCCGGGGTGGACGGGTATTCTGCAGCGGGGAATGGCCGATGAATCCCAGGCCCTTGTCGGTTTTCATCAGTTTGCCAACGGGCGCAACACCTGTCCCGAAAGGTTGGAACACCTCTGGATCTTGACGCAAATGGCTCGCTGGGGACTCTGCGCTTTTCCCCGCAACTGGATTTCGGTTCTCGACCAAGTTCTGGACAGTGAGACCTACGCCCTAGCCGCTAGAGAACTGGGCCTGCCGGATCGGGCCCATGACCGCGGAGCTTTGCTCTTTGCCGATGGATCCCGCTTCGACGGAGAGGATCCCGTTGCCTACCTAGAGTCTGTAGCCATACGGCAGAACCTGAAACTGCAGGAGTACCGGCTCAGCGAAGTTTAGCTTTTGTTACCTTAGCCCCTCAATTGGAAAACACCATGATGACCAGTTCTCGCCTATCTTCCTCACCGCTATCTTCTGCATCTCCGGTTGCAGGACTGCCCCTTCTTTGTCTTCAGAATGTGGGCAAAACCTACTTTACCTCAGCCGGATCCTTTGTTGCGCTGGAAAATGTCAATTTGGAAGTGGCTGCCGGTGAGTTTGTTTGCATTATTGGCCACTCCGGTTGCGGCAAATCCACCTTGATCAACATGGTGGCTGGGTTTTCCACCCCCACTTCGGGATCCATTACCCTCAAGGGCCAGCCCATCACCTCCCCAGGGCCAGATCGGATGATGGTGTTTCAACATTATTCCCTTTTGCCCTGGCTGACGGCTTTTGAAAATGTTTATCTGGTGGTGGATCAGGTTTACCCAAACAAATCCCGGCGGGAGAAAAGGGAAATCGTTGAAGAACACCTAGAATTGGTAGGTTTAGCAGAGGCAGCCCACAAGCGGCCCAAGCAGCTTTCTGGAGGCATGAAGCAAAGGGTTGCCATTGCCCGCGCTCTTGCCGTTCGTCCAGAAGTTTTGCTGTTGGATGAGCCTTTTGGGGCCTTGGATGCCATTACCAAAGAAGAGCTGCAAGACGAGCTGCTGGCCATTTGGCGGGATCACCGCTGCACGGTTTTGATGATTACTCATGACATCGACGAAGCTCTTTACTTGTCAGACCGGGTGGTAATGATGACCAACGGCCCCGCTGCCCATATCGGCGAGATCTTGACCATTCCCTTCGAGCGACCGCGCATCCGCTCCCGCATTATGGAAATGCCCGAGTTCTACGAATTGCGCAACCGCGCCCTTGACTTCCTCTATCGTCGCTTTGCCCATAGGGAGGATTAAGCTAGGAATCAAAACGCTTGGGGAGGGAAGTTGATGGCCGCTGCTCCGGTTCAGGTAGCTCCAACCGATCTCCCAATGGAGAAGCGGGTCTCTACCCTGCCCAAAACCCTTGCCGACTATCTGGCCAATCCGGTTGCCCAAACCGAATGGGTGGATGGCTGCATTGTAGAGAAAGTGGGGCAAACCTTAGTGCATGCCAAGATCCAAACCCGACTTCTCTTCCGTTGGCTCGGTTATGTTGAATGTCAGCCATTGGGGGGTATGGTTTTGGTGAAGGCTCCCGGCCAAACCAAAGGCAGAGTCAGAAGACCTGATGCTGCCTACTCATCTCCAGATTTAATCCAGCAATTTGGAGAGGATATTGCCACGCTGCTGCAGAGCTATCCTCTGGTTGAGGAGATCTTCTCTCCAACCGACTGTGGAGAAGATATTTTCCTAAAAGCCCAAGAGTATCTCAGCTCCGATGTACTGGAAGTCTGGCTGGTTTTTCCCAGAAGCAAATACGTTTTTATCCAAACTCAAGATCGCTATCTTTGGCCAGCTGAACAGGACACTGACAAGAGCTAGGTTGTATTACCTGGCTTGGAGATCCAAGTTGCTGCTCTTCTCAGCTAAGGGATCCAAAATGCGAGAGAATTGGGCGTTTAATAGGGATCCCAACTCATGGTGACCGCGATGGAGCCGGAAAAAGCTGTCATCAAAACCCTATGTCCCTATTGCGGTGTGGGATGTGGATTGGAGGCGGTTTCGACAGCCTCAGGTGACTGGAAAATGAGAGGCGACCGGGAGCATCCTTCCAGCTTGGGGATGGTCTGTGTAAAGGGGGCTACGGTTCTGGAGGCAGTTGGTCGAGATCGGCTGCTCTCTCCCCTGTTTCGGGAGAGCTTGGATCAGCCCTTTCGCCGCATTTCTTGGGATCAGGCTTTTGAGGAGATGGTTTCTCGGCTGCGCTGCCTCAAAGACAACCCTCACTCCATGGCTATGTATGGATCGGGGCAGTTGCTCACTGAAGACTATTACGTTGCTCAAAAGCTCATTAAGGGCTGCCTGGGCACCAATAATTTTGACACCAACTCGCGCCTGTGCATGTCCTCAGCCGTCTCGGCCTACACCCAATCCCTGGGATCCGATGGCCCCCCCTGCTGCTACGAGGATCTCGATCTCTGCAATCTGGCTTTTCTGGTGGGCACCAACACCGCCGAGTGCCACCCCATTCTTTTTAATCGCTTGAAGAAGCGGCACAGGACCGGATCCCCCCTCAAAATGGTGGTCGTGGATCCCCGGCGCACTCAGACAGCAGAAGCTGCCGATCTCCACTTAAAAATTCGCCCCGGTACGGATATCGATCTTTTCAATGGGATTGCCCATTTGTTGTTAAAGTGGGGATCCATTGCTGCTGATTTTATCGAGGGCTTCACCCAAGGTTTTGCTGAATATGCAGCTTTGCTGGCCGATTATGAACCGCAGATTGTGGCCCAGCGCTGCGGAATTGCCACCGAGGATTTGATCGAAGCAGCCAAGCTTTGGCAGGGATCCCAAAGGGTTCTCTCCCTTTGGTCGATGGGCCTAAACCAGTCCAGCGAGGGCACCGCCAAGATCACCAGCCTAATCAATCTCCATCTCCTAACTGGGCAAATTGGCCGACCGGGGACCGGCCCCTTTTCCTTGACCGGCCAGCCCAATGCCATGGGCGGTCGAGAGGCAGGGGGGTTATCCCATCTGCTGCCGGGATATCGGCTGGTGAGCCAGCCCCAGCATCGGGCAGAGGTGGAGCAGGCTTGGGGTTTGCCCGGCGGCTCCATCTCCCCCCACCCAGGACTGAGGGCCACCGAGATGATTGCCGCTCTGGAGACGGGATCCCTGCAGTTCTTCTGGATTGTGGCCACTAATCCTTTGGTGAGCTTTCCGGATCTGGAACGGGTCAAAAAAGCCCTGAAAAAGTCTCCCTTTACCGTTTACCAAGAGGCTTATTACCCTACAGAAACGGCAGAATATGCCCATTTGCTTTTGCCCGCCTGCCAGTGGAGCGAGAAAACCGGGGTGATGACCAACTCCGAGCGCAGGGTTACCCTTTGTCAAGCCTTTCGAGATCCCCCTAGCGAGGCCCGACCCGATTGGGAGATCTTTGCTGAAGTGGGGCGCAGGTTGGGCTTTGCAGCACAATTTTCCTTCCAAACCGCGGCAGAGGTTTATGCAGAATTTGCCGCCCTTACCGCAAATCGCCTCTGCGATCACTCCGGCCTCAGCCATGCCCTTTTGGCAGAACGAGGCCCTCAGCAATGGCCTTATCCCCGAGAAAGGGCCTCGGCTCCTCATCCTGCTCGCCTCTACACAGATTGGCGTTTCCCGACCCCCGATGGCCGCGCCCGCTTTATCCCCCACCATTCCCGTGGCCTAGCAGAGCCGCCGGATCCCCAGTTTCCCTACGTATTAACCACGGGCAGGCTTTACGGCCATTGGCACACCCAAACCCGCACCGGCAGGATTGAAAAAATCAAGCAAATGCACCCCCAACCCTTTATTGAAATCCATCCTCGCGATGCGGAAAAACTGGGCCTCCAAGATGGAGATTGGGTTCAAGTGCGTTCTGCCCGCGGACGGGCCTATTTCCCGGCCAAGATAACTGCCAACATTGCCCCTGGAACAGTGTTTGTGCCCATGCACTGGGGATCCCTCTGGGCAGAACAAGCCGAGTGTAATGCCCTTACCCATGACATCAGTTGTCCCGATTCCGGCCAGCCGGAATTAAAAGCCTGTGCCGTTGCTCTTGAGAAAGCCGACCCACCGCTCAAGCAATCCCCTCAACTCTAGATTTGGTTCCTAATCGAGGTTCCCATGACTCTGTTTCAGTTTGAGCAAGATTTTGCCGACTCTCTGCGATGCATCCCCATGACCTTGCGCCTAAAGCTGGATTTGTGCGGGATCAAGCTCAAGCTCCATCAATGGGCCAAGTTTTCCTTAGAAGAGCGGCGGAAGTGTGTTGATTGGCCCTCTGAATCTCCTCAAGATCTACAAGAGTTCCGCAGCTATCTACGTCAGTTGGTCCGCTCCATCTGCCACGAAGAGGTGCAAGAGATTCCCATCGATCCCCAGCCTGAATGGCAAAATCCGCACCAGATCCCGATGGCTGTCCAACAAAAAGCTCAAGACCTGGGGATCCAGCTTACTCTTGATTTCTGGAAGAATCTGCAGGACATCCAGAAATTTGCCCTGCTTAAGTTAAGCCGATCCCATCACGAAAACAAAAATTTCTTGCCCGCTCTGCGAGAGTTTGGCCTGAAGATGGCGAGGGATGGTGATTGCAGTTACTCTGAATCTATTTGAGAGAGATAGTCTCCTCTGCCATGCGCTGCCCCAGACGACCACCCCCAACCCCTCTTCCACCCTGGGAGAGGAAATGCCTGCTCTAGGGGATCCGGGTCCGCAACAGTTCAAGTGGGCTAATGGGGGATCCCCCTCGAGAGGGGAGAGACTCAGCTCAGCAATATCCGTGCCTAGTCAAAGCAGAGGGCTATTGTTAAGGAATCTAAAGTAAAGTTGAGCTTTTGATATCACTGTTGCCGTCTTGTTACCGAAAGCGCTATCGTCTAAGCATCAAAGCTTTTTTCAAAGCTGCTTTATGGGCCCTGGAGGAGCGACCCCTCTGGGGCTTCTTCCATCCGGCTGCAGCTGAGAGGGCAAGGGATGGCTTTATGGGGTAGGGATCACTCCTCGGCGGACGGCAGGCCCCAGGGCGTGGCTGCCGATGTCAGAACGATAGTAGGCCTTGGGAAACTGCACTTGCTCCACAGCTGCGTAGGCTTGGCGCAGGGCCTCGGATAGGGTTGCCCCTTGGCCGGTAAGACAGAGAACGCGCCCGCCATCGCTCAGGAGCTGCTTGCCCGCCTGGCGGGTACCCGCGTGAAACACCAACGCCCCTGTAGCAGCGGCTGCATCCAAGCCGGAGATGGGGATCCCTCGCTCGTAGGCATCGGGATAGCCTGGGGCTGCCATCACCACGCAGGCGGCATAGCCGGGTTTCCATTTGAGCTGGATTTGGGCCAGCCGTCCTTCTATACAGGCCAGCAGCACCTCGTCCAAAGGGTTTTCCAGCAAGGGCAGGATGACCTGAGCTTCGGGATCCCCAAAGCGGCAGTTGTACTCCAACACGTAGGGATCCCCACTGGGCGTGATCATCAAACCGGCATAGATCACCCCCTGGTAGCGGATGCCCCGCCGTTGCAAAGCCTCCAGGGTGGGATCCAGGATCTGGGTTTGGATGCGGGCCAACCCTTCTGGAGTGACCAGGTGATCCGCAGGGGCATGAGCTCCCATGCCGCCGGTGTTGGGGCCAGTATCGCCCTCGCCAAGGCGCTTGTAGTCCTGGGCAGGTGGCAGCGGCACACAGATCTGGCCATCGGTTAGAGCCAAAACCGACACCTCCTGGCCGGGGATAAACTCCTCGATCAGCACCTGATCGCCCGGCTTGGCCAGGGCTGCTTCCAGGGCTTGCACGGCTTCTTCCCGGTTTTGGGCAACGGTTACCCCCTTGCCGGCAGCCAGTCCGTCTTTTTTGATGACCACTGGGAAACTCTGGGAGTCGAGATAGGCCACAGCGGCAGATAGCTCAGCAAAGCCGGTAGCGCGAGCAGTCGGGATCCCCGCCTCTTGCATCAATTGCTTAGCCCAGAGTTTGCTTCCTTCCAGTTGGGCAGCGGCGCGGCTAGGCCCGAAAATGGGCAACCCTGCTGCCTGGAAGGCGTCCACGATCCCCTGCACCAAGGGCAGCTCTGGCCCTACCACCGTCAGGCGGATCCCTTGTACGGTAGCAAACCGCACCAGCCCTTCGATGTCGGTAGCCGCCAAAGCCACGGATTGACAGCGGGGCAGCTGCTGCATGCCGCCGTTGCCGGGGGCACAGTAGATCCGAGTAACCTGGGGAGACTGCAACAGCTTCCAGGCCAGAGCGTGTTCTCGCCCCCCAGATCCGATGACCAGAGCCTGCATGGTGTGCTATTCCGCTGTTTCTAAACCCAGCTTGCCTGTTTTCCGAACATCCCCCATTAGACCATGTTCTTGTACCATTTCTGGGGTGTTGGCGCACTCCGGTCAGTGGACGGCGAGAGAACGGCCCCGCCAAGTCCAGTTGCGGCCGGTGGTGGTGCGGATGGCCGAAGCCAAGATGATGGCCGCTGTCGCCCAACCCCCCACTGCCGTTAGCCACCAGTAGCAGAGGGGCAGATGCGCCCAATGCCGGAGCAGAAGCCGGATGGCCAATTGGGCCAGGATCCCTGCCAAGCTGGCCAACAGCACCTCCAGGGATCCCGTAGCCCCAGCCAGGATCACCCCCAACCAGGGCAAGCTGCAGATCCCCAAGACCGTACCCATTGCCAACACCGCCAAGGCCCAGTTGCGCTCCAGGCCCAGGAACCAGTTTTTGGTCCACCCTTCCCAAAGGGCAGCCCCGTTGGCATACATGCGGCTGCGCACCCGCGGCCCTCCCAGGCAAATTTGCAGGCCCAACCCCTGGGCTTTGATCCGTTGCCCCAGGGCCACATCCTCGATCACCACATCGGCCACTCCGGCATGCCCGCCAACTTGCTCGTAGGCAGAGCGCCGAAACAGCAGGAAGGGACCAAAGGCAAAGGCTTTGGGGTTGTCGGGATCGTTGACGGCGGCAAAGTTGTAACCCACCGCCAGGATGGTCATCATGATGGGTTGCACCAGCCACTCCGCCAGGCAACCGCACACCAATTGCGGCCCTACACTCACCAAGCCGCTGCCGCTTGCCAGCAAATGTCCTAAGGCCGCTTCAATGGCACCGGATCCCAGCCGCACGTCGCAATCCAGAAACAGCAAGTAGTCGGCTTCTACGCGGGCGACGGCTTGGGCACAGGCCCAGTTTTTGCCCACCCACCTTTGGCCTTTGGGACGGGGATCCCCCTTGAGCAGGTGTAGGCGCGGATCTTGCCGTTCGGCAGCCAGGGCTTGGGCCAGCTCCCAGGTGGCATCCGTGGATTCATCGTCCACCAACCACACCTGTAAAGGGGCAGAGGTGCTGTCCAGAATGCTGCTCAGGCAGCCCACCACGTTCTCGGCCTCGTTGTAGGCGGGCACGATCACCGCCAGCCGCTCCATCCCGGCCGCGATTTCCCCTGCCTGTTCCGCCGGGGGATCCCTCAGCCAGGGGGAAGCCCGCAACGCTCGCCTCAGTTGCAGAGCCACTAGGGCAATCGCCAAAGCTGTTAAGGACAATACCCCCGTTAGGATTTCTCGGATCCCCACTCCTGCTTCCCTCGTTGTTTAGATGTGCTCAGGAACAGATTCCCACCTCTAATGCTCTAGCTCTGGGATGGCCCAATGATTTTCTAGGCAGACAAAACCCCCTCTACGATATCGCCATAGGGCCGGGGAAAGATTAGCCAGACCTGGCGCTGGGTTTCCACCAAGGCACGCACCAAAGGGGAAAGATGGGCAATTTCTTCATAGCCACGCTCGGTTTTGAGCTGGATCCCTTGGTCATAAAAGCTATAGCCCTGGACATGGGCAGAGCGGATGCCCAAGTAACTTTCAGGATCCAGCCCGTCCTGCAGCATTTTGGCCTGCACGGCGGCCACCAGGGTTTGGCGTTGTTCCTCAGACAACTGGGTAATGTTGCGGGCCTTGAACAAATCCCGCTCCAAGTAGCGCCGCGACAGATCCGCCAAGATGGGATCCTTCCCCGACATGGCCCAGAGGCGCATGGGGTAGCTGAAGATGATATCGTCGGCAGCCAAGTAGAGGGGGAGCGGCAACTCGAAGGGATCCCCTTTTTGAGCCGCCAGCGAGGCCCAGCACCAAGCGCTGAGGATGGGATCCAGCTCAATCTCCCCCCTTTGCAGGAGCGCCTCTGCCCGCCTGAATAGCCGCTCCAAGATAAAACGGGCACAGAGGCTCTTGGGGTGCTGGTACACCTGGGTGTACATGAAATAGCGCACCACCAGGTAGTGCTCGATGGCCCCCAGGCCTTTGCGGGCGGGGATGGACAGGGATCCCGTCTCCGGGTCATAATCCAGCACCGTTAGGATGCGATCCAAGTCCAGGTGGCCGTATTGGGCACCCGTGAGCAGGCTATCCCGCATCAGGTAATCGAAGCGGTCGCAGTCCAGTTGGCTGGAGATGAGTTGCCCCACCAGCGGCAGGGGAAACTGCTTCTGCAGCACTTGCTGCATCTGGGCCGGCAGTTGGGAATCAAACTCCGCCAGCAGCGTCCTCACCTGGGGATCCTCCCGGAGAATGCGGGCCGTCCAAACCTCGTGCCGGCAGCCGAAGATCTCTTCCCCGGCATGGCTAAAAGGGGCATGGCCAATGTCGTGCAGCAGAGCCGAGGCCAAGGTTACCGCCCGATAGGGACGCAGCTCCGGGTGGCGATGGGCCAATTTGTCGAACAGCCGCCGCGTTACCTGCAGCACCCCCACCGAATGGGTAAAGCGGGATCCCTCTGCCCCGTGGAAGGTAAAAAAGGCCGTGTCCAACTGGCGAATGCGGCGCAGCCGCTGAAAGGCCGGTGTATCGATCAGGCGAATGAGCAGAGCCTCAACCGCGTCCCCTCCATTCAGGCTGATGGCGCCATGCAGGGGATCGTGGTAGGTGCGGGACTTGCAAAACCGTAGCGGCATACTCCCACCATACCTCGCCAATTTTGGGATCCTTGGCTAGCCTGTCTGGGGGTGCTTCCCGCCTCGCCCTATCTATGCCCGCTTTCCCATGCCTCTCTCTGCAAAGGATGCCAGCACCCGAACCCCAGAAAACTCGACTCCAAGACAACAAGACAGCTGGGTGTTCCTCCTCTCCCTGCTGATTTTGATACTCAGTTTGGGGCTAACCGGCTGCTCTGCCAGTTCTGGATCCCCTGTTGTGCCCAGCCCACCCACCCTCACCCGCTACGTTGCCCTGGGAGCCAGCGATGCCGTTGGCTACAACGCCTCCATTTCCTGTGATGGCCCAGCCAACGCCGCCGGCACTCGACCCCAGCGCTCAGAGCCCCTGGACTGCCCCAATGGAACGGGCTATGTGCCCCGCCTGGCTCGCTTGCTGCCCGGCCCAGTGGAGCTTATCAACCTGGGCCGTTCGGGAGCGGTGCTCAGCCCCGCCATGCAAGCCCTGAGGCAGGGGATCCCGGCCAATTTGCTGCAGGATCAAGTGCCGCGCCTTCCCCCCGATGCCACCCTGATCACCATTTGGGTGGGCGGAAACGATACCAACGCCATCGCTCTGGCGGCGGCTCAACGGGCTCTCCAAGGTGAGGATCCCTTGCCCTTCGTCGATCAGCAGATCCGACAATTCGCCGCCGATTACCAAACCCTGCTGCAAGCGGTGCGTGCCCGTGCCCCTCAAGCTCGCCTGGCGGTGGCCAACCTGCCCAACTTCGCCCTGATTCCTCTGGGTCAGCAGCAACCCAGCAGCGTGCGCCAACTGCTCTCCCTGATCTCGGTTGGCCTCACGCAACGGGCCATCAACCCCTTAAGCCAACAGGGGATCCCAGTGGTGGACTTGCTCTGCGATCCCCGCTCCTACCGACGCGAGTCCTTCTTTCCCGGCCCGCTGGCCGACGGCTTTCACCCCAACGACCGGGGCTACGCCGATTTGGCCGATGCCTTCTTGAGCGCCCTTCGGCAACCGCTCCCTCCCCAAACCCGCTGCCCTCCCTTTAGCGAGGTGGGATCCCTGCAACCAGATGCGGCGGCAGAGTCTGCCCTCCGCAGTTTTCTCACGGATGGATACAAGCCGGCACAATAGGAAGGATCCCTGCACCGGGCAAGGGATCCCAAAGGCGCTCAGAGGATCCACCCATGGAAAACGGGCCAGTTTTAGGAAGCAGCCACAGCCGTCGAGGAACGCCGCCGCCGGCCCAGAGCACCTGCCACCGGCTCCGGTTGGGTTTCCACACCCAAAGAAGGCCCAGACTCCTCTTCAGGAGATTGCACAAAAACCGCCACCGTGGGCCTGCCGGGCAATTGTTCTCGCAAGAAACGACGCACCACCCGCTCCACTTCGCCCTTGAGGCCGGCCCAGTCGATGTCCAGGCTGCCCCGCTCCAGCGAACGAGCAAATTGGGGCCACGCTTGCCGAAGCGTGTTCTCCAGAAGGGGTTTCAGGTCGGATCCCTTGAGGTGGTTGCCTCCGCCTGCCAAGCCAAAGGTTTGCACCTGTGGGGTGCAGAGCAACTGGCCACTGCCGTCCAGGCTGATCACCACCGTCACCATACCGTCTTTGGCGATCTGCTGCCGCTCCTGCATCATCTCATCCATCACCACTCCATCGTGGGAAGCGGCGATCATCTGTAGGCCAGAGGGGACGCGGCCTGTGATGGCAATGCGCTCCCGGTTCACCTCCACCACATCGCCATTGTCGATGATCACAATGTTTTCCCGCGGGATCCCCATGCTCATGGCGGTTTCGGCGTGCTTGACCAGCATGCGGTATTCCCCGTGGGTGGGGACAAAGAACTTGGGGCGGGTGAGGGCAATCATCAGCTTTTGGTCTTCCTGGCAGCCGTGGCCGGAAACGTGCAGGCCCTTGTCTTTGCCGTAAATGACATTGGCTCCCAGCTCCATTAGCTTGTCAATGACCCGCGAGACTGCGATCGTGTTGCCAGGGATCGGGTTGGCCGACCACACCACCGTGTCTCCTGGCTTGATTTGCAACTGCGGGTGCTCACCGTTGGCGATGCGGGTAAGAGCAGCCAGCGGTTCTCCCTGGGATCCGGTGGTGAGGATGATCACCCGGTCATCCGGCAGGCTGTTGATCACATGCATTGGCTGCAGCGTCTCGTCCTTGCAGCGGATGTAGCCCAAGCGCCGCGCATGAGCCACCACGTTTAGCATGGAGCGGCCCAGCAGAGACACCACCCGACCTTGCTGTTCGGCAATCTGCAGCACCAAGTTGAGACGATGTACCGAAGAAGCAAAGGTGGTGATGATCACCCGTCCCTTGGCTCCCGCAATTGCCTTGGTGAGACCCGGCACCACTGAGGCTTCAGAGGGGGTGAACCCCGGCACTTCAGCGTTGGTGGAGTCGCTGATCAGGCAGAGCACTCCCTTTTCCCCATGTTCGGCCAACCGCTGCAGGTCGAAGTACTCCCCATCCACAGGGGTATGGTCGATCTTAAAGTCGCCGGTCTGAATAATGACGCCCACAGGCGTGTGCAGAGCCACCGTAAAGCTATCGGCAAAAGAGTGGGTGTTGCGAATGAATTCGGCAAAAAAGTGCTTACTCAAGGGAACGATTTCACGGGGGCCAACAGGACGCAGCTCTGTGCGGTTGAGCAGGCCCACTTCCCGCAATTTCTCTTCCAGCAGCGCCAGCGCCAATCTGGGGCCGTAGATGACCGGAATATCAAATTCCCGCAGGTGATACGGGATGCCACCGATGTGATCTTCGTGGCCGTGGGTAACCACCATCCCCCGCACTTTGTCGCGGTTTTGCTTGATGTAGGTCATGTCCGGCAGCACGATGTTCACGCCGTGCATGCTCTCATCGGGAAAAGCCAAACCGGCATCCAAGAGGATAATGTCGTCCTCGTAGCGGAAGGCCCATGTGTTTTTGCCGATCTCCCGTTCGCCGCCCAGCGGAATCATCTGAACGGAAGAGGTGGATTGTGGGGTTACAGAACGAGAAACAACTGAAGAACGTGGTGTTGGCATATGGGTTTAGATCCTCAACAGTAAAAAAACAAAAACAGAAATGGGCACAAGCTATCCCCAACAAGGCTGTGGGTGAAAGCTGAACTCAGCCGCCGCAACTTATTTGCTTCCCAAGCTGGGAAAGAGCTTTTCGGGGAAAAAGCCACTTACCCACAGGTCAAACGCCACAAAAGAGCCCCTTGCAAACCCTTAAAAACCCCGGCCATAGCGGAAGCAAAACCGAAAAATGCAATCATGAAACTTTTGTCGCCATTCGCTCGGATCCCTTTGATTCAGCCAGCAGGCCCATCTCTTCAAGCACCTGTCGCAAAACCTGCAGAGAACTGGGTTGCAGAGGCGCTAGGGGAAGACGAGCTCGACCCACTTGCCAGCCCTGCATCTCCAATGCTGCCTTGATCGGAACCGGGTTGGTCTCGATGAACAAAACCTTGAACAACGGAAACAAACGCAGGTGGTGGGCCAAAGCTTGATCGTGTTGCCCTCTGATGTAGCTCTGGATCAACTCCTGCAACTGCAACCCAACTAGGTGGCTGGCTACACTGACCACACCGCTGCCCCCCAAAGATAGGAGTGGCAACGTCAAAGAGTCATCTCCCGAATAAATGGCAAAACGCGAGGGAGTGAGTCGCCGAATTTCCGAAGCTACATCCATCATACCACTGGCTTCTTTGATGGCGACAACCGTTTCCAATTCTGCCAATTTCGCTACGGTCTCCGGCTGTAAACTGGCCCCTGTCCGACTGGGAATGTTGTACAGCAAGATGGGCAGGTCACTGGCTTGAGCAATGGCTTTGAAGTGCTCATAAAGGCCGGCCTGGGTAGGCTTGTTGTAGTAGGGCACCACCTGTAAAGAGCCGTCTAAACCCAATTGAGCGGCCTTTTTTGTGGCTTCAATGGCCTCACGGGTGGAGTTGGATCCCGTCCCGGCGATCACCTTAGCCCGACCGGCTACGGCATCTCGCACCACGCGGAACAGCTCATACTCCTCTTGCCAGGTTAGGGTGGGAGATTCGCCTGTGGTGCCACAGACCACCAAGCCGTCACTGCCGTGGGTTACCAAGTAATCGGCCAAACGAGCGGCCTCATCGTAGTTAAGCTCCCCCTCATCGGTAAAGGGGGTAACCATGGCCGTCAGCACCCGACCGAAGTTCACCAATTGCTTCTCCCCATCAACCACACCAATCTGACGATCCAGATGAGACCTATTTGTTTCTCTATCATACCTGCCTTTGCGTCAGGGATCCCGCTTGCCTGCCCTGCCAAGGCCCAGTTTGTGCCTCACCCGGTTGCCACAGGCTGGATAAAAGGGAGATAACAAAGAAGACAGACCGTTTGAACACGGAATGTATAGCCATTTGCCAATCCTGCCCCTACCTTTGGGGGGAGCAGCCTTTCTACCGACACTTGAGGATCCCTATGGACGCCCTAACTGCCCTGAAAGAGCGCATTTCCGCCGACAAATTGGATCCCAGCCGCCGTTTATCGGAAGCGGAGATCCGAGAGCTGGTGGCTTATGCTACGGAAGCTCCTTCTTCCTTCAACATTCAGCACTGGCGGTTTGTTGCGGTCACCGACCCGGAAGACAAAGAGCGCCTCAAATCTCTGGCCTACAACCAACAGAAGGTGGCGGATGCATCGGTGGTGTTTATCATCCTGGGGGATCTGCGGGGGTATGAGAAACTGCCTGAAATTGTGCAAAGAAGCGTTGCTGCCGGGATCCTCCCCCCCGAAAAAGCGGAAGGCTGGGTGAACATGGCCCAGGCAACCTATCTCCACAATCCCACCTTGGCGCGGGATGAAGCGATTCGCTCTGGGGCGATGGCTGCCATGGCGCTGATGATCGCGGCTCAGGCCAAGGGTTTGGTGAGCGGGCCGATGATCGGCTTTGATCCGGAAGGGGTAAAGCGGGAGTTCGGCATTGCCGACCGCTACGTGCCGGTGATGCTGCTGGCGGTTGGATATGCGGCAGCGGGTAACCTGCCGCGCAAGCCTCGCTTGGGGGTGGATGAAGTTCTGGCCTTTGGGCGAGGGCGGGAGTTTTAGCCCTAGGCTCAGGTGGGATCCCTGTCGCCCTCTCCTGGGCTCCTACCGGCATCAAGCCTTGAGAAAATGAACCAGCTGTTGCAAGCGATCCCAAGCGGCACCCCTGGCGAGAATCTCGCGAGCTTGGGCGATCCCGGCTCTCCAATCTGGGGCCACTCCGGCCACCTGCAGGGCCAAAGCAGCATTCAAGGCCACCACATCCTGCTGGGCAGGCGTCCCGGATCCCTGGAGAACTTGGGCGAGGATGGCAGCATTTTCCTGCAGATCTCCCCCTTTTAAGGCTTGGGTGGGTGCTGCAGTGAGGTCATAGTCGCGCGGGTTCAAGACTTCCGTCCGCACCGACCCGCCGCAAAGGACGCCCAAATCCGTGGGCTGATCCAGCCCGGCCTCATCGAGACCTTCGCGGCTGTGCAGCACAATGGCCCCTTCCCGTCCCAACAGGCGCAGGGCCTCTGCCATCACCGGCACCAGTTCCTGGGCGTAAACCCCGATCACCTGGCGGTTGGGATAGAGGGGGTTGACCAAGGGCCCCAACAGGTTGAAAATGGTGCGAACCTTGAGGGCCCGCCGATAGGGGATCACCGCCCGCATGGCCGGGTGCCACTGGGGAGCAAACAAAAAGGTGATGCCCACTTCCGCCACAGCCGCCCGCACCCGCTCTGGCTCAGCCCCCAAGTTCACCCCCAGGGCCTCCAGCACATCCGCCGAGCCGACCTTGCCAGAGGCGGAACGGTTGCCATGTTTAACCACCGGGATCCCGGCTGCACTGACCACAAAGGCCACCGCCGTGGAAATGTTAAAAGTGCCGGCCCCATCGCCGCCGGTGCCACAGGTATCCACCAGGAGAGGCAAGTCCAGCGGGGATCCCATCGAAGCCCGCTGCAGCACCCGTGCCATTCCGGCCAGTTCACCGGCGCTGACCCCCTTGGCTTGCAGAGCCGCCAGAATCGCCCCCGACACCACATCTGGCACTTGGTTCTGGAGCCAACCGTTCATTAACTGTTCAGCTTGGGCTTCGCTCAGAGATTGCCGATCCAGCAACTGCCCCAAAAGCTGTGGCCAAAGGTCAGCCGTTTCCGTCATGGGTTGGGATCCTGGGTGTCAGTGGGTACTCATAGTAGCGTATCTAGTAGCGTATCCCGCCTCTTGGTCACTTGCCTCGTGCAGGTCGGGCCATGCTGATGGTTGGTATAGTGGGTCTGACCTGGGCCGTTTCCGGCCTCGGCAGGGTGCGTTCTATTCTTCTCTTCCCTCCCGGAGGTTGTGATGAACCCTCCAACTAACCCAAGGGCTTCCAGCCCGCTTGCACGAGCGGGAGCCTTCGCCCCCATCCATGTTGTGGGCGGGGGGTTGGCGGGGACAGAGGCCGCTTGGCAAATTGCCCAGTTAGGAGTGCCTGTCATTCTTTCGGAGATGCGCCCCGTGCGCCAGAGCCCGGCCCATCACACCGATCAGTTGGGGGAGCTGGTGTGCAGCAACTCCTTTGGGGCTGCGGCCAGCGATCGGGCGGCAGGGCTGCTCAAGGAAGAACTGCGACAACTGGGATCCCTGGTGATCGCGACAGCGGATTGCCATGCAGTGCCGGCAGGAGGGGCATTGGCGGTGGATCGGGCCCGCTTCAGCCAGGCTCTCACGGAAGCCATTCAAAACCATCCCCGCATCACCCTGCGCCGGGAGGAAGTAACGGAGATCCCGGCAGGCATTGCCGTCCTCTGTACCGGCCCTCTGACCAGCGATCCCCTGGCCAAGGCGCTGCAAGCTTTTACGGGCCTGGAGTACCTGAGCTTTTTCGATGCGTCTAGCCCCATTGTTACCGGGGATTCCTTGAACCGGGCGGTGGTGTTTCAGGCTTCCCGCTACGACAAGGGGGAGGCAGCCTATCTCAACTGCCCCATGACGGAGGCGGAGTATGAACGGTTTTGGCAGGCACTGGTGGAGGCGAAGCAGGCACCCCTCAAGGATTTTGAACGAGAGGAACGCAAGTTTTTCGAGGGCTGCTTGCCGATTGAAGAAATGGCGCGACGAGGCAAAGACACCCTCTGTTTTGGCCCCTTGAAGCCGGTGGGGCTGGTGGATCCGCGCACGGGATCCCGTCCTTATGCGGTGGTGCAGTTGCGGCAAGAGGACAAAGCAGGGCAGTTGTGGAACTTGGTGGGCTTTCAAACCAACTTGAAATGGGGAGAACAGCAGCGGGTCTTTCGTCTCATCCCTGGCCTGGAACAGGCGGAGTTTGTCCGCTTTGGGGTGATGCACCGCAATACGTTTTTGAATTCCCCCCAGCTTTTGTGGCCGACCTTGCAATTCCGTCGCCGACCCACGCTGTTTGCCGCCGGCCAGTTGGTGGGCACCGAGGGCTATGCCTGCGCAGTGGCAGGGGGATGGTTGGCCGGACAGAACGCCGCCCGCTTGGCTCTGGGGTTGCCTTTGATCACGCTGCCCCCCGAGACGATGATGGGATCCCTGTTTCAATTCATCAGCAGCGCGGATCCCAAGCATTTTCAGCCGATGCCGGCCAATTTTGGGCTGCTGCCGGATTTGGAGGGGCGCCAGCTTCGCAACAAGCAGGAGCGCTATGGCCGTTACCGGGATCGCGCTTTGGCTGCTCTGAGGGCGACTGGGTTGGTGCGCCAAGTGCAAACTGCCTAGGGGAGGCCCAGGCTGGAGCGTGTTACCAACGGTTGCAGTCCGAAGTCAAAGTCGAGATTGAGCGTTAGCTTGAAGTCGATAAGCCTTGCGAAGGCCGACGAAGACACGCTGTGAATATTCTGGTCGTCAATGCCGGTTCCAGCAGCCTCAAATCCTCCCTATTTCTGGCGGTTGAGGGAAGGGTGGAGGCCACGCCCATCTGGCAAGCCCAGGTGGATTTCACCTACAAGCCGGGGGAGGCCCTCATCCAGACCCGTCGGCGAGGCGGTGGGTGGGAACCTTTTCCCTCCGTTTCACCTGAGAGGGGGATCGGCCAATTGGCCCCGCTGTTTCAAAGCCTCTGGCAAGGGGAGGGATCCCTGCTCTCCCAGGCGGCTGAGATCGGCGGCGTTGGCCATCGGGTGGTGCATGGGGGATCCCTGTACCGGCAGCCTACCTTAATTACACCGGAGGTGGAGCGGGCGATCGAGCAACTGATCCCCTTGGCTCCGGCCCACAACCCTGCCGCGCTAGCCGGCATTCGTCTGCTGAGTCAACTGTTGCCCGGGATCCCTCAGGTGGCCGTTTTCGACACCGCCTTCCACCAGCAAATGCCCCCGGCAGCAGCCCTCTACCCCCTCCCCTATGCCTGGGCTGAACAAGGGATCCGCCGCTACGGGTTTCATGGCATTAACCACGAGCATTGCGCCCGTCGCGCTGCCGAGATCTTGAACCGACCCCTGGAAGAGTTGCGGCTGATCACCTGTCACCTGGGCAACGGCTGTTCGTTGGCGGCTATTCGCGGGGGCAGAAGCGTGGATACCACCATGGGCTATACCCCTCTGGAGGGCTTGATGATGGGATCCCGGTCGGGGTCGGTGGATCCGGGCATTTTGATCCATCAGTTGCGCCAGGGCATGAGCGTGGATGAACTGGATCGGATCTTGAACCGAGAATCAGGGCTGAAGGGCGTTTCCGGACTAAGCAGCGATATGCGGGTTGTGTTGGAGGCAATGGAGGCAGGCCATGCCCGGGCGGAGCTGGCTTTCGATCTGTTTGTCCACCGTCTGCGCAGCCAGATTGGGGCAATGCTCATGAGCTTAGATCGGCTGGATGCGCTGGTGTTTTCTGGGGGGATTGGGGAAAACTCAGCACCGGTGCGGGCGGCAGCCTGTGCAGACCTAGGTTTTTTGGGGATCCAGATCGACCCGGTTTTGAATGCCGGATCCCCCCGCAACTGCGATATCAGCACTTCGGATGCTCCGGTGCGGGTTCTGGTGATCTCAGCCCAAGAGGACTGGGCCATTGCCACAGCTTGCCAAAACCTTTTGCAAGGGGAATAGACGAAGGATTCCAGGCTGCTGCTTGCCAGGTTCTCTCCTTTCTGCCCACTGGCTTGGTGAAGATCAACCTCGGACAATAAGCTCAAGAAAGAAGGTCTTTTGAGACTCCTTTGGGATCTTTTGGGGATGGAGAAGAGATGATGCAGCGGATACATGAACGGATCCCAGTGCTGGTGCTGCTGAGCAGCGCTCTGGTGGGGTGTGGGGGTACAACCGGCAGCAGCAATCTTCCGCCCCTGCCACCTCCCATACCTGCTCCGTCCCTCACCATTACCGATCTCTCCCCGCGCACCGTCTCGGTGGGGCAAACCCCGACCTTTGTGGTGTCTTTCCGGGTAGAAGCCCCTGCCGGGATCCGGGGTTCCAACGCCTTTTTGGCTTCTGTCACCACCCCACTCGGCAATTTCGTAACTCTGGGAGCTTTTGATGCCGCTCAGTTGCCCGGCTGCTTCGTTGGGGCGACCACCTGCACCGTTACAGGGCTGACCCTGACCCAGAATCGCTTTACCCTCACTCAAACGGGATCCCATCAGCTCACCATCAGTGTGTTCGATCGGCAGGAGCGGCTGGGCAGCGGCAGTTTCACATTTACCGGAGTGCTTTGAAAACGGTTTGGATAAAGACACAGAGGATACTAGTCTTGCAGGATCCCCAGAAACTCAAAACTCACTCTAGGCCCTATCTCTCAGGTGGATTTCTGAGGCTTCCGGCCAAGGGATCAGGCCACCTCGGTCAAACTTGAACGGCCTCGCCGTTCCTGAGGAGATCGAGTTTTGTTGCTTCAAATCGGGTGGGGATAAAGTCGAGTATGTAGTCACTCTAAACATCATGGTCTAAACATCATGAATGAAACCTTTCCGTCTGGCTCCCCTCTCCCTCTGGAAGAGGAGCTGAGGGTGGTCGCGGAAGCGGCGCGGAGCGTTTGGGCACGGTCTCCAGCAGGAATGTAACTCGGAGATCCCAACTCAGGTGATCCGGATCAGCGCAAGCCTTTGGTCAGGGGAGTAGGTTATAGTTATCCAAAAAGATAACAATTTTGACGAAAAAGACATCTTCTGCTTTCCCCAAGCTGACCTTTGGATATGCTGAAGCCGATCTAGGGAATGGAGGCGCTGAACTGTGGAGAATGGGATCGTGTGTCAACTCACTTTAGAATGGACCGAAGCCGACCGGCGTCGATCTCAAACGGTTTCGCCTGTCCCCTCTAAGCTGGTTACCATTGGACGGGATCCCGGCTGCGATGTGGTGCTTCACGACCCAACTCGCTCGGTTTCAGGAATTCACGCCGGGCTTTATTTTGATCCCAAAACCTTAAACTTTCACATTCGCAACTTAACTCGGGATCGTTTGCCTCCTAAGCAGCCCAACCCTGTCTGGGTGAATGGCCGAAAAATAATTCAGGAAGAGCTTGCGCTTGAGGCCAATAGCCAAATTCAGTTGGGGCACATTGTGCTGAGGGTGAAGTCTATAGAAGTGGCCAGGAAGGATCAGGGGGATCTCCTCAGCCGCGGCACTTTGGACACCCTCAAGGTTAAGTGCAGCCGCCTGGAAAACCCTCACTACCTGCCCCCAGAATATCAGGGTCAGAATTGTCCCTACTGTGGACATTTGGTCTTGAGCGCTACCTTGGTGATCCCTCCTCCAGAAGCTGGCAAAGCCCCACAACCTCCTCTCTAGAGGACCAACCCTTTCTATTCTTCTTAATTCTTCTTACAGATCCCAGTGGCTGATCCAAGTCCGTGGGGGATAGAAAAAAGGGATCCCGGGCAAACCAAAAGTGACCTGTGAGGTCGCGCTGTTCTGTGTTTTCTCAATGGCCTCTTCATGATCTTTGTAAAGGTAAGCAGAAGCTATGCAAATTCAACTGAGCTGGGAAGATCCCATCACCGAAGAACAGCAGGAGCTGATTTTTCCATTGCCTCTTGCCTTGGGCAGGGAGCTGGCCCAATTGCCACAGGAATGGCAAGGTCGAGAAGTGGCGCGGGCTGTGTTTGCCAGCCAGGAGATCTCCCGTTATCACGCCCTCGTCTATCTCGGTGAGGATGGCCAGGTCATCTATGAAGATCGCAGTGCCAACGGCAGCCGCATCAATGGGGAAAAAATCCGTCAGGCACGCCGGGTGCTCCAGGGGGGAGAAGTGGTGGAGCTTGGCCCCTACAGCATCACCGTGGGTTTGGTGTCCCCCAGGGATCCCAATGCCACCCTTCTGACCGCCACCCCTACTCTTTTGCTGGAGCCGCGCACCGAACTGATTCGCCCGGCCACCCAACCCGACACCGCATTTGAGGTTCCCCCGGCTTCCACGGTGGTTTTTGCCCCAGAGCAGCTTCCCGAGGTGCGGCCTGGCTCGGATTTTCCGCCGCCGGATTTGTTTCGAGCTGAGCAAATTGCCCTGAGCGCCCTCAAAGCCACCGGACTACCTGTGGAAGAGACCCTCTATTTGGCCTTGGGCGGCGGTATCGGCAGCTTTGTCTGGGTGGATACCCTGCGCATCTACGGGGTCAGACCGGAGCACATTCGCGTCATCAGCATTGCCCGTAAACCCTACGAACGGTATGAACGGCTTTTGACCAACTGCCAGATCCCCCGCTGGAAGCGAATTCGCTCTGGCTCCGATTCTTGTCCAGACAACATTTGGGGCTGGCCTGGCTATGCTCTGCGGGATGCTTGGCGTTCCTTTTTCTCCGGCCGATTGTTGGAAGCATTCGGCTTTTTGTGGCAGGTATTTAGTGAGCCCTTGTTGGCAGATACCTATACGCCGCGGGCGGGGGATGTATTTGCCTCAATGGATCGGGAGGCAGCCCGAATTGGTTGGGAGCAAATGTTGTGTTACGGCCATATTCGCGCCATTCGCAAAACGGAGGATGGGCGATATGTGGTGGCCTATTCGGCAACGCGGCCCGGCCATACGGATCACCGTTTTATGGTGGCCAAGTATCTCCATTTGGCAACTGGATATCCGGCCATCAAGTTGCTCAACGACCTGCAGGAGTTTCGCGAAAAAACAGGAGATTTGAGATCGGTGGTACACGGCTATGAGCCTCATGATCACGTTTATGAGCAGTTGGAGAAACAAGGTGGCACCGTCCTAATTCGGGGATTTGGGATCGTCGCCTCTCAGGTGATGGAACGCCTTTACGAAGCCCGCAAAGTCAACCCCCGCATCTCGGTGGTGCATCTGAGCCGTGCGCCCAAAAGCGGTAATCGCTTCGGACGAGCCAAACGGGCAGTGGATAACCATTGGGAGTTTCAGCCCTTCAACTGGCCCAAGGGCACTTGGGGAGGAGTTCTGCGTGCCAAATTGGAAGCGGCGACCCCCCTGGAACGGCGCGAACTGCTGGAAGCTTGGGGCGGCACCACGACAGCAAGTCGGCGGAAATGGCGGCGGATCGTGCGGCAAGGGTTGCGAGAGGGCTGGTACTCGATTGTGTTCGGCAAGGTGGAGTCGGTGGTTCCCGGCGACAAGGGTAAGCCGGTAACCTACATTCGAGGTACCCACAACAACACGCAATTAAAGGTGGAGGCCGATTTCGTTATCGACTGTACGGGTTTGGTTTCGGATCCCATGACCAATCCTCTCCTCAACGATCTAATTACCCACTACAACCTGCCCCTCAATCCTCACGGGCGCTTGCATGTCTCCAACGACTTTGAGCTGGTGGAGATGCGCAACCGGGATGGGCGAATGTACGCCGCTGGGATCATCACCTTGGGCGGGCCTTATGCGCCGGTAGATACGTTTTTGGGCTTACAGTACTGTGCCCATCGCTCGGTGGAGCACCTGGCCCGACTGCGGGCACCGGGGGTCAAAGGTCTAGAAGGGATCCGATCCCTGTGGCAATGGTGCAAGTGGGCCCTAAACATCAGCCCCTAGCTTGCCGACATTGGGCAACGCTCCTGGATTTTGCCGGATGTTTATGGTTATCAACGCTATTGTTGGCGACACATCATGGCTATTCCCCATCCCGTTGAACCTGGTGAAAGGGGTGTTGCGTTGATCCCCAACTCTTCTATACCAAAGGGGGAAGGGTTGGGGGTGAGGGCCAGAAGGTTCCCTCAAACAGACTGGGAGCGACACGGATCCTGATGATCTCGATAGGCAAAACTGCTGGAGGAAAAGATGACTCCGACCCTGATTGGCCGCTGGCAAACTCGCATTTTCTTATTGGCCACCGTTGGTGTTTTGGCAAGTTTACCCTTTTATTTTGGGATCACTGGACATGGCGGCAGCCTCACCTATTTTTGGGTATTGCTCTACGTGGGTCTGTTTGGCTGTGTTTGGGATGTCGTTTATAACTATCTGATGGGGTGGATGTGGGATCACGATTGGCCTGGGATCCTTCAGCTTTTGGCCGGCATTTGGGAAGGGCTTTTTTTGGGTACAGTCTTGAAGGTGGTGGGTCTTCCTTATATCCCAACCCAACGGTTTGACTTGGGAGATTTTATTCTCCACTACAGTGTGGTCTGGGTTTGCCTTTACCTCAGCGCTTGGGTGGTAATGCGCATTTTGTTTCCCCGCTGGCGCTTTCGCGGTGGAGAGTGGCTGGGGCCATGGCCTCGCTCTGGCAGCTAGAGAGGGGATCCACTGCCGCTAGAATCAGGCTGGGAGATCTCCCCGGATAAGTCTGTACAGGCTGAGGGGAGTTGAAAAGTTGTTGCTGACCCAGATTTTTGCCCCATGCAAGCCTGTACCCTGATTGCCCGCGCCAAGATCAACCTCTACCTGGAAATCCTCGGCTCCCGTCCTGATGGGTATTCAGAGGTGGCGATGGTGTTGCAGAGCATTCATTTGGCGGATCGACTGCAGTTGAAGAGCCGTCCTCACGGGATCCACCTCACCTGCGATCGTCCAGAAGTGCCTGCAGATGCCCGCAACCTTGCCTATCAAGCCGCTGAGCTGCTGCAAAAAGAGTGTCACTCTGCCGCTGGCGTGGAGATTCACATCGAAAAGCACATTCCGGTGGCAGCAGGCTTGGCGGGGGGCTCGGCTGATGCGGCAGCGGTTTTGGTGGGGTTGAACCAACTGTGGGGGCTGGGCCTGACGGTGGGAGAGTTGCAGAGCTTGGCAGCCCGTCTGGGATCCGACATTCCCTTCTGTATCCAGGGGGGAACGCAACTGGCCACCGGGCGCGGGGAAGTTTTGGAGCCGCTGGCCGATTGGGAAGGGATCCCTGTGCTACTGGCCAAGCCCAAGCACCTGGGGGTTTCGACTGCCTGGGCCTATCAAGCCTTTCGTTCTCGTCAGGGGAGCTTGGGGGGGGATGCCCTACCCAAACCCACACTGCCCACCTTGCCGCAGGCGTTGGCGGCTCTCAGCCGTCAGGATCCGCCGGCATTGGCCAGGAGTTTGCGCAATGACCTGGAACAGGTGGTTTTGCCGGAGTACGCGATTGTAGGGGAGCTGCGCCAAGCTCTTCTCTCGGCGGGGGCACTGGGATCCCTGATGTCGGGGTCAGGGCCAACGGTCTTCGGAATCATGCCCAGCCTGGAGCTGGCCGCCCAAGTGCGCAACACCCTGCGTCACCAGTTTCAGGATGTAGAGTTTTGGGTGACGCAGTTTGCCCCCACTGGGATTCTGCTGCAGCCGGATCCCTGTAGCCTCAGTCCTACCTAGGTTGTCGACTGGATGGGCTGAATGTGGGATCCCCACCAGCCTTCTCTATTCTTCCCTCTGGTTGGCATAGTAGGATGAGCACCTAAACTTAACCTTGCGTTCACAGACTGCTGGCTTTAGCGGTCAAGTTATCCCTCTGCTCTGAACCTCCCTCATGCCGCCCATCACCAAGATCCTGATCGCCAACCGGGGTGAGATTGCCCTGCGCATCATCCGCACCTGTCAGGAAATGGGGATCCGAACTGTGGCCGTTTACTCCACTGCGGATCAGAACTCTCTGCACGTCCAACTGGCGGACGAGGCTGTTTGCGTAGGAGATGCCCCGGTGGCCAAAAGCTACCTCAACATTCCCAACATCATCTCGGCAGCCCTCACCCGCGGGGCCACTGCCATTCATCCGGGCTATGGGTTCTTGGCGGAGAATGCCAAATTTGCCGAGATGTGTGCCGACCACAACTTGATCTTCATCGGCCCCTCGCCAGAGGCGATGCGCAAGATGGGCGACAAGGCCACGGCCCGCGAGACCATGCAAGCGGTGGGGGTGCCGACGGTGCCGGGCAGCCGCGGGTTGATCACCTCTGAGGAGGAGGCAGTGAAGCTGGCGGAGAAAATCGGCTACCCCGTGATCATCAAAGCCACCGCCGGTGGCGGGGGGCGGGGTATGCGGGTGGCGCGGGATGCCCAGGAGCTGCTGAAGATGCTGCGCACCGCTCAGGGGGAAGCCCAAGCAGCCTTTGGCAACGGCGGGGTTTACTTGGAGAAGTTCATCGAGCGCCCCCGTCATGTGGAGTTTCAGATCTTGGCGGATAGCCAGGGCAATGTGGTGCATCTGTACGAGCGGGATTGCTCCATTCAACGGCGGCATCAAAAGCTGTTGGAAGAGGCCCCCAGCCCGGCTTTGACTGCAAGCTTGCGCGCCCGCATGGGAGCAGCGGCGGTGAAAGCGGCCAAGGTGGTGAATTATGTGGGGGTGGGCACGGTGGAGTTTTTGCTGGACAAAAATGGCCAGTTCTACTTCATCGAGATGAACACCCGCATCCAGGTGGAGCATCCGGTTACTGAGATGGTGACCGGGCTGGATCTGATTGCCGAGCAGATTCGCATTGCCCAAGGTCAACCCCTCACCTTTCGCCAGAAGGATGTGGAACTGCGGGGCCATGCCATCGAATGCCGCATCAACGCCGAGGATCCCAAGCAGCAGTTTCGGCCTTGCGCTGGCACGATCAGTGCCTATTTGCCCCCTGGGGGGCCGGGGGTGCGCATGGATTCCCACATCTACACCGACTACACCATTCCCCCCTACTACGATTCGCTGTTGGGCAAGCTGATCGTCTGGGGGCCTAACCGGGCAGCAGCCATCCGCCGCATGCAGCGGGCTTTGGGGGAATGCGCCATCACTGGGGTGCCCACCACGATCCCTTTCCACCAGCAGATCCTGCGCCACGAGGCTTTTTTGCGGGGCGAGGTGTACACGGATTTCATCACCCAACACCTGCTGCCCGGCCAGTAGCCATCGACTCTCAGGTCGGGATCCCTCTCTGGACAGCAGCTGGCCACAAGTTGAGGATAAAGTTAAGGGCTAGCAGAGGGATGGAGGTGGCAGGATGAGGGAGCCTCGATCGGGCTGGGCTCAGGAGACCCATCCCCAGAGTCAGCCGACTGGCCCTGTTCCCAGCCTCAGCCATCTGGCGGCGCAATTTTTGCAGGAGCGGCAGCGGGATCTGGCCCCTGCCAGCCGCCGCACCTATCGCATTGCTCTGGAGCAGTTTGCCAAAACTTGCCCGGTGCCGCTGCCCCAGGTGCAGCCTGTCCACGTTCAGTCCTTTTTGAACAGCTTGAAAGGGCGACCATTCCAAAGCCGCTCTGGCCAGCGGATCCATCCGCCCGCTTCCCCGGCCACCTACAACCTGAAGCGGTTGGCCTTGCAGCAATTTTTTGAATGGGCCAGCCAACGGGGCTACCTTCAGGATCCCCTGCCCACTCAAGCCATTCGACCTGCCCGCCTACCCGCTCGTTTGCCCCGCGATCTGGATCGGTTATTGCTACAGCGGGTGTTGCAGCGGGCCCAGAACCATTCTCTGCGCTACGCGGCTTTGATTCGCCTGATGCTGGAGTGCGGGCTGCGGGCCCAGGAGCTGTTGGACTTAACCGTTCAAGATTTTCAAATCAGCCCTGAGGGATCCCTGTTGGAAGTGCGCTGTGGCAAGGGGAGCAAACCCCGCGCTGTGGCAGTAGGGGATCCCCTCTCCGAGCTGTTGCAACAGTATCTGAGCCGAGAACGGGGCCCGTGCGCGCCGACAGATCCCTTGTTTGTTTCCCAATCTCGCTGCTTGGCCTACCGGGGGCGCCCCCTCACCTACGATGGCCTGCGGCATATTGTGCTCAAGCTAACCGAGCCTGAGCCGGGACATCAAACCCCCCACCAGTTTCGCCACAGTTTTGCCACCTTGTTGCTGGATCGCGGCGTTGCCCCCGAACACATTCAGCACTTGCTGGGCCACACAACTGCCGCCATGACGATGCGCTACACCCAGCGGGCCAACTTGAGAGCAGCCATCGCCCGTTCCCGCGAGATCTTGGATCAGGGCTTGGTTTAGGGATCCCTTGGTGTGCTATGGCTTGCATTGTTTCAACTTGGTCAAGTGACAATTTAAAGGTATCGAAACTTTGTATCAAGTTTTCCCTTCCAACAGGGGATCCCGCCTTTACTCGTTGCCCCGATGTCTGGCCAAAGCATCCCCTGCCAGCACCAGCAGCACCACCAGCGCCTGAATCACCTGAGCCACCGCTGCCGGGATCTGCATCCGCACCTGCAACGCCTCTGCCCCAATACTTAAGGCCGAGAACAAAAACGCTGCCACCAATACTCCCACCGGCTGCAACTGTCCCAACAACGCCACCCGAATAGCATCGACATGCTACCCATGCCCAAAGGCAGGAGCCTTACGGCGCATCCCGGTAAGGACGGGGTTTTGGATCCAATCTCTCGATAACGTATTTCCAGCTACTCTTCAGCCCAGGTCTGAGACCACCTTTTTTTCTTGTTTCCCTTCAGCTTTTGGGGATCAGCCGCTTCGGACAGGCAGCACGGATGTGGGATTCGCTCAGGTCGGGCATGAGAGCCAAGGCCCGTTGGGCATCAATCTGGGCTTCGCACACCGCCTCCAACACCTGTTCGGCCATCAGGGAAAGGGGCATATCGGCAGTTTGTTCGGGATCGGTATCCAGGGAAATTTGTCGGACTCCCACAGGGGGGGGTGGCAACACCGGCGGAGCTGCCTGCGGGGACAGGGTGGTGGAAGTGCCCACCTCCAACTGCGCTTCTGCCAGGGCCACACCGCGCCCCACCATCAACAGGGATCCCAGCAACAGGAGCCATCCCAGCCCACGCCCCCCTTTGCGGAACTGAGTCGGAGCCTTCTGCTGTCGCTCAAGGCTGCTGATGTTTACGGCCCTCTTGAACCTGTCACCGAGCATGTCACCTCTCCGAAACCACCCCTTTGCTCAAGATATCCAACACAACTTGAATTTGCAGTAGGCTATCGTTGGCCCTCCAGGTAGTGCCCACCCGTTGCCAAACTTTGCCCGCTCCAGCCCTGCCCCCTCTATGGCCCGTCTGTCTCAAGAGCTAGCCCGGTTTTCCCGCCTTCCCGAGAGCCCAGAGCAACCCGAACCCTCCCCGGAAGGGTTGATCCGCATCGAAGACATTCTAAAACTGGCGGGCGAGCGCAGTTTTGGCTTGTTTTTGGCGGTGCTCTCTTTCCCTTCTGCTTTGCCTCTGCCGGCTCCCGGCTATTCCACTCCCTTTGGCGTGGTCATCCTGTTGCTGGCCGCACAAATGCTGGCAGGGCGAACCACTCCTTGGCTGCCGAAATGGGTGTTGCAGACCTCTATTGAACGGAAGCATTTTCAAAAGTGGGTGCAGGCTGGGATCCCATGGTTGCAGCGCATTGAAAAAATTGCCCGCCCCCGTTGGAAGCAGCTTTGCACCACACGGCTCGGCCAAGTCTGGCTGGGCACCTGGATTGGCTTGATGGGGATTTCCATGATCATCCCCGTTCCAGGCACCAACACCCTGCCGGCAATGGGGGTTTTCGTCACCGCCTTTGGCCTCCTGGAAGAAGACGGGATCCTGTGCAGCTTGGGATCCCTGATCTGTGTGGCAGGGGGGCTGCTGACCACTTCCATTTTGCTCGGCCTGTGGTTGGGGGGAACAACCCTTTTGGATTGGCTGGGAAGATAGCTATGCCAGCACCGCTTTTATCGGGATGCTGGGGCCAGCGCCAGATCCTGAGTGAGGCGCAACTCGATCACCTGATTGGGATCCAGCACCACCACCTGCGGCGCCGTTACATTGCCGATCACCGCTCCGGCCACCCCTGCCCCCAGCACTTCCTCTGTGGCAATGGCATTGTCTCCGGTTACCAAGCCGAGAATAGCGCCTGCTGCTGCACCGATGGCCGCATCCTGAATGATTTTGCCTGTGGTGGTGTAGCGGGGATCCTTGACATCGTGGATGATGTCTGACTGGGCAGCCAAGGGGAACAGTTGGTTGTTGACAATGATGCTTTCCGCCACAAAACGGGTGCCCCCTGGGGCTGGCTCAAAGCGGCCATCCACCCGCGAGCCAAAAGGCACCAGAATATCCCCCTGGGCGTTGCGAATCGGGTTGCGGACGATCAAAGACATGGGCCGGGTTTCGTTGGGGGCAATGAAGAGGCGCTCGTTGAAGGGGGTGGTGGTTTGCATCAGGGTGCCCGCCGCTAGGGTGGAAAGGCGCAGGTCAAAGCCTGGCTGGGAACCGGAGGGCAAGCCCCCTGGGTTTTGTGCCACCAAGGATCCCCGGCTGAGCATGGCCTGGTGGGTGAAGGCTGCCACCTCGGCACGGGTGGCGGGGCGGTTGGGTTCCAAGAGCATCGGGTCTGGATAATTGACAATCAACCCGGCGCGGTTGGCTGCCGCAAGTTGTGCCAGGGCCCAATTGGGGATGGCTGCCGCATCTCGATAGCGGCTGAAGAGATCGCTGGGCTGAGCGGCTGGGATCGCTCCCGTGTTGCCAATGGCGTTGGTCAAAACCACCAGCGCTTCGGTGCGGGTAACGGGCTGCTCAGGACGGAAGGTGCCATCGGGAAAGCCTGCCACCAGGTTGTTGGCTGCTGCCGTCGAGATGGCGCTGGCTGCCCAGTGGGTGGGGGGCACATCCCGGAAGCCGATGAAAGTACCGGAGGTATTGCGGAGGCGGAAAGCGGTATTGACAATGGTGGCAAACTGAGCGCGGGTAACCGGCTCATTGGGGCGGAAGGTGCCATCGGGGAAGCCGTTCAACACTCCTTGAGCGGAGAGGGTCTCAATGTAGGCTTGGGCCCAGTGACCAAAGGTGTCGCGGAAGGGAGCGGCCATGGCCACCTGGCAGTGGATGCCCAAGACAGCTCCCGATAGGAGTATGCCTGCTGCACGTGGAGTTAAAAGAGAGGGAAACATCGTTCGTTCACCGAGTTGTCGTAGCGCCCATCGCTGGGTCAATGGCTACTCTTATTCTGGCTATTTCCTCAGTGATGACAATGGCGGAAACCCTTGCTCTGAGGTAATTTGAGCGTTTCTAACCTAAGATTTGCAGCAAAACGCAACTGCAGAGGATTGATAAGGAAACCCCTAAATCTCTGTCGCGTCAGTGCTGCCTATCCATTACGCCCCAGCCTGGCCACTCTTGAGGGTAATGGGGGAGCAAAAACCTATTGGTTGAATGCATGGGATCCCAACTGGCGGGCCACCAGGGCGGGAAGTTGAGCCAAAGGGATCCCTTCCAGGGCTTCTGCTGCAAAAGCGCAGGTGAGAAGTTGCCTGGCCTCAGCTTGGGGAATACCCCGGCTTTGCAGATAGAAGATCTCTTCCGCCTCCAGTTGGCTGACGGTGGCCCCGTGGGCACACTTGACGTTGTCGGCAAAGATCTCCAGTTGTGGCTGGGTGTTGACCCGCGCTTTGGGGCCTAGGAGCAGGTTGCGGTTGGTCTGGGCGGCGTCCGTCAGTTGGGCCTCTCGGCTCACCAGAATCCGTCCGCTGAAGACCGCATGGGCCGTCTCGTCCACAATGCACTTGTGCAATTGGCGGCTGCTGCCGTGGGGGGCCTGATGCACCAGGCGGGAGTGGGTGTCGCTGTGCTGGGATCCCTTCAGCAGCGTTAGCCCCTGCAGTTGGGTGTGGGCCTGGGCTCCGGCTTGGGTGATCTCCAGGTTGTGGCGAGAAAACTGGGATCCCCACTGAATCGCCTGGAGGCGGTAGTGGCTGTCGCAGCTTTGGCGCACGGCGGTCTTGTTGATGTGGAAGGCTGGGGATCCCTGCCTTTGCAAAATCACATGGTGCAAACGAGATCCCTCTGCCAGGGCGATCTCCGTAACCGCGTTGCCAAAGGGGATCCCGGATCCCAGGGATACATGATCTTCGATCAGCGTGAGGGAGCTGTGGGCTTGCAAAGACAGCAGGCAGCGGGGCTGGGCCAAAACGGCCTCTCCCTCAGGAGCCACCGTTATGAACAGCAGGTGCAGCGGTGACGGAACTTCCTGGCCGGGCTGTAGGCCAATCTGGATCCCATCTCCCAGATGAGCGGTGTTGAGGGCCGTAAACACATCCGTCTTGGCCAGGGTTTGCAGCAACTCCCCTGGGGCTTGGGCTAAAGGGATCACCTGCAAAGCGGTGGGCAGGCCGCTCAAATCAGAAAGCTGGGGGGCAAAGTAGCCGTTGACGAACACGGCGCGGCTGTGGCTGGCTTCCGGCCAAAGCCAGGGCTCTAGGGTTGCCGCATCCAGAGCCGGATCCGCCGCGACAGCCAGGCGAAACTTGTGGGCCAGCAGTGGCGAGAGATCGCTGTATTTCCAATCCTCTTCCCGTGGGGTCGGGATCCCCAGTTCGGCCAATTGGGCGCGGGCCTGCTGCCTAAGGGTGGTGTAGGGATCCTGCCTTTCCGGGATTTGGCCGAGGATGTGCTCCAGGAATAGGCGGCTCTCTGGGGCAAAAGGTTTGGGCAAGGTGGCGCTCATCCCTCTTTCTCCTGCCGAGATGTCGCAGCTGCCGGTTCTTGACCCGACTGAGTTTTGATCCAGTCGTAGCCCCGTTCCTCCAGCTCCAGCGCCAAGGTCTTGTCCCCACTGATGACGATACGACCCCCCTCCATCACGTGCACGTAGTCGGGGGTAACATAGTCCAGCAAGCGTTGGTAGTGGGTGATCAAGAGCATGGCATTCTCAGAGCCGGCCAGTCGGTTGATGCCGTGGGCCACAATGCGCAGCGCGTCGATATCCAGACCGGAATCCGTCTCGTCCAAAATGGCCAGCGTAGGCTCCAACACCGCCATTTGCAGGATCTCGTTGCGCTTTTTCTCGCCGCCGGAAAAGCCCTCATTCACAGAGCGCTCCAAAAAAACGGGATCCATTTTGACAATATCCAACTTTTCCCGTACCAGGTCGTCAAAATCCAGAGCATCCAGTTCCGGCTGATCCCGATATTTCTGGCGAGCGTTGTAGGCGGCGCGCAGGAAATCCAAGTTGCTCACCCCTGGGATTTCGATGGGGTATTGAAATGCCAAAAAGATCCCTGCCCAAGCCCTCTCTTCTGGCTCCATCTCCAAGAGATTTTTTCCCAGGTAGAGGATCTCGCCCCCCGTCACCCTGTAGTCAGGGTGGCCGGCTAAGATCTTGGAAAAAGTGCTTTTTCCAGAGCCATTGGGGCCCATGATGGCGTGGATTTCTCCGGCGCGAATTTCCAGGCTCAACCCCTTGAGAATGGGGGTGCCGTCGATCTCGGCGCTGAGATCTCGAACGGATAAGATAACAGGGCTGTTTTCGCAGATCATAGCTAGACTCTAGAGTTGCCACTGAAGGGCAGGGATTGGAAGGTTAGGGGATCCCTGAACTAGGTTTGGACTTTGGGCCAAAGGATCTCTTACGGCTCTATTGGGAGCGGCGATTGAGGATGTCCCGAATTTCTGCCAGCAAGACCACTTCTGATGGGGGCGATATAGAAGGAGATTCTTCCTCCTTTCGCTGTAGAGTGTTGATCGCTCTCAATAGTAAGAAGAGAGCAAAAGCGATAATCACAAAATCAAACACAGCTTGCAGAAAGCTGCCGTAGTTAATCGTAACTGGATCTTCAGGACTTCCACCGATTTCCCAGGCCAAGTGCTGGAAGTTCACTCCACCAATAATCAAGCCTAAAACCGGAGTAAATAGATCTGCTACGAAAGAAGTCACGATCTTCCCAAAAGCACCTCCAATAACAACGCCAACAGCCAAATCTAAGGCATTGCCCCGGCTGATGAACTTTTTGAACTCCTCCAGAAATGCCCGCATAGGGAACTTCTCCTGCCTAGCCTTTATAGTTCAAAACCTCTCTGCCTTGGGAGTCACCCCTCTCCTGAAATCCCACTGATGTCAGTAGCCTCTCCCCAGCTGCTTAGCTTCACGTCGGGAACAATCCCCTAGCCGACGGATCCCTCTAACTTTAGGCTCAGCAATCGATCGGCTTCTACAGCAAACTCCATCGGCAGTTGGTTGAACACTTCTCGGCAGAAGCCGCTGATGATCATGGACACAGCATCTTCCGCAGAGATGCCGCGGGACTGGAAGTAGAACAATTGCTCTTCTCCAATCTTAGAGGTGGAAGCTTCGTGCTCCACTTTGGCGGTGTTGTTTTGCACCTCGATATAGGGGAAGGTGTTGGCGCTGCACTGATCCCCGATCAACATGGAATCGCACTGGGAAAAATTGCGGGCCCCTTCTGCTTTCGGCCCGATTTTGACCAGACCGCGGTAGCTGTTTTTGGAGTGTCCCGCCGAGATGCCCTTGGAAATGATTTTGCTGCGGGTGTTGCGGCCCACGTGAATCATCTTGGTGCCGGTATCGGCCTGCTGGTAGTGGTTGGTGAGGGCAACCGAGTAAAATTCGCCCACCGAGTTTTCCCCCACCAGCACACAGCTGGGGTACTTCCAGGTGATGGCGGAGCCGGTCTCCACTTGCGTCCAGGAGATCTTGGAGTTTGCCCCCTGACACAGGCCGCGCTTGGTTACAAAGTTATAAATGCCCCCTTTGCCGTTTTCGTCGCCGGCATACCAGTTCTGTACCGTCGAGTACTTGATCTCGGCATTGTCTAGGGCAATCAGCTCCACCACCGCCGCATGCAGTTGGTTGGTATCGAACATGGGGGCAGTACACCCTTCCAAGTAGCTGACGTAGGATCCCTCGTCGGCAATGATCAGGGTGCGCTCAAACTGGCCCGATTCGCCGTTGTTGATGCGGAAATAGGTGGAAAGCTCCATCGGGCAGCGCACCCCTTTGGGCACATAGACAAAGGATCCATCACTGAACACTGCCGAGTTCAGCGCCGCGTAGTAGTTATCAGCAATGGGAACCACACTGCCCAAGTACTTGCGCACCAGCTCCGGATACTCCCGCAGCGCCTCTGACATGGAGCAGAAGATCACGCCTTCCTTGGCCAGCTTTTCCCGGAAGGTGGTGGCTACCGAAACGCTGTCGAAGATGGCATCCACCGCCACATTGGCCAGCCGCTTCTGTTCAGACAAGGGGATCCCCAATTTCTCGAAGGTCTCCAACAGCACCGGATCCACTTCGTCCAGGCTCTTTTTCTTGGGCTGCACCTTGGGGGCCGAGTAGTAGACAATGTTTTGGTAGTCAATGGGCGGGTAGCTGACGTTGGGCCAGGTGGGCTCGCTCATCTTCAGCCACTGGCGGTAGGCCCGCAGCCGGAACTCTAGCATAAAGTCCGGCTCCCCTTTCTTGGCCCAGATCTGCCGAATCACCTCTTCGTTCAAGCCTTTGCCAATCGACTCAGAGGGGATGTCGGTTACAAAGCCGTACTTGTAGGGCTGGTTGACCAGGGCGCGGACGCTCGTAGACATGGATGGCTCTCGGGTAGTGACAGGGTAGAAACGCGACTAAGACAGATGGCCAAATAAAACAACAGAGTTGTTGTTTAACTGATCCTCAGGTTACTTTAGCAATGATCCCGTTGTCAAAATAGCAGAGAGCTGTGCTGGCAGCGGCAGCCGATTAACCCAGTCTAACCAGGAGGGCGAGGGTGGACAGCACGCGCAAGATCACCGGGCAGGTCGCTCAACCCGCTTCGAGTAAGCAGGCCATCTTGGTCTACCTGCGCAAGGCGGGGCAGGCCAACGCCCAAACGCTGGCAGAGCACCTGCGCATTTCTCCCCAGGCCATCCGCCGCCACCTCAAGGATCTGGAGGCAGAGGGGTTGATCCAACATATCGCTCAACCCAATGGCCTAGGCCGCCCCCAGCATCTCTATCAGCTCAGTCCCTTGGGAGAAGAGCAATTTCCCGCCAGCTACGATGAGTTTGCCCTTGGTCTGCTCAACACCCTGGCCGAAACTCTGGGATCCGAGCAGATGGGATCCCTTCTCCACCACCAGTGGCAGCGCAAAGCCCGGGAGTATCAGGCCCAACTGGGATCCGGATCCCTGCGGGAGCGGCTGGAGCGTTTGGTGCAGTTGCGCCAGGCAGAGGGTTACATGGCGGAGTACTACCCCTATCCTGCCGACCTGACTGTGCCGATGGCAGCAGAGGGATCCGAGCCTTACGTCGAGCAGTATGTGTTGGTCGAGCACAATTGCGCCATTGCCCAGATTGCCCACACCTTTCCCAGCGTCTGCGGCCACGAGCTGGAGATGTTTGCTGCCGCCTTGCCCGATTGCCGAGTAGAGCGCATCACCTGGCAGGTGCAGGGAGAACACCCCTGCGGCTACTGGATTGCCAAGCCGGCGGCTCGGTCGGCTTAAGACTTCCCGCTGGTCTCTCCGCCAGGAAACCGGATCCCTGAGGTGTCAAACGAGGTTTTTTCGGGTATAGTTATCTCGTACAGGTTTTAAGTTTGCTCTCCGCATGGTCTGGCGCGCTTCCTTTTTTGGCTACTTTACCTTTCCCTGGCAACGACCAGGGCGGAAGGGTGGCGCGTAAACTAAAGACCTAGGTTTACCCGAGTCAGTCCTGAAGCCCTGAGCCCAGCGCCAGGGCTTTTTTGATGGCTCGACGACCCCATCCACCCACTTGCACACTAAGGACAGTTCCATGCCCCCCCAAACCGACAATTGCAACATCCAAGAGGTGACTCCCTTGATTGCCCCTGCTGCTGTCAAGGCCAAGCTGCCCCTTACGGAAACGGCAGCGCAAGTGGTGCTCTCCACTCGGCAAGCCATCCGCGACATCATCCACGGACGGGATCTCCATCGCTTGGTGGTGATCGTCGGCCCCTGTTCCATCCACGATCCCGCAGCGGCTCTGGAGTATGCCCATCGCCTCAAGCGGGTGGCCGACCAAACTCGGGAGCACCTGGTGATCGTTATGCGCACGTATTTTGAGAAACCCCGCACCACGGTGGGCTGGAAGGGCCTGATCAACGATCCCCACCTGGATGGTTCGTGCGACATTGCCACCGGCTTGCAACTGGCCCGTTCCATTCTCCTGCAGATCAACGAGCTGGGCCTGGCCTGTGCTACCGAGATGCTGGATCCGGTGACCCCTCAATACACGGCGGATCTGGTGAGCTGGGCGGCCATTGGCGCCAGAACCATCGAAAGCCAAACTCACCGGGAAATGGCCAGCGGTCTCTCCATGCCTGTGGGCTTCAAAAACGGCACCGATGGACGGCTGGAAATCGCTCTCAATGCCATCCTCTCCGCCAGCCATCCCCACAGTTTCTTGGGCATTGGCCAAGATGGCATGACGGCTTTGGTAAAAACCACCGGCAACCCGGATCGACACATTGTGTTGCGGGGGGGAGGGGGCAAGACCAACTACGGCCCGGAAGATGTGGCGCGGGCAGCACTGCTGATGAAGGATCAAGGGATCCCTCGCTCGGTGATGGTGGACTGCTCCCATGACAACTCCCACAAAAATTACCGCAACCAGGGATCCGTCTGTCGAGCAGTGCTACAGCAGTACCAGGCGGGGCAGCGGGCTCTGATGGGGCTGATGCTGGAGAGCAACCTCTACCCGGGCAAGCAAACCTGGCAGGAAGGGGCGCCGCTCCAGTACGGGGTTTCCATCACCGATGGCTGCATCGGCTGGGAAGAGACGGAAGATCTGTTGCGGGAGATGGCGGCGACCGTAGAGGGAAGAGCGTTGGCCCTCAGCCATTGAGGGATGGGGATCCCGGAGCCAATTCCTTAGGGAATCAAAAAGGAAATGGGAACAGGGGGCAACCGGCTCCTAAGGTCGAGCCAAGGTTTCGTTGTTTCGTCAGGCCCTGTGGGATGGGGTCTCCAGGTCGAGCTTGGAGGATGTGATGGAGCTACAGATCCCCACCAGTGTCAGCAGCAACAGTCAGCAGCCCTATCCAGATCCCGATCGGATCCCTCGGCAACCCCCTGAGCAGTTGCGGGATCGGCTGATCGTCTCCGGCCTGCGCTACTACGGTTATACCGGTTTTGATGAGGCGGAACGGGCTTTGGGGCAATGGTTTGAGGTGGATTTCGAGTTGTGGGCGGATCTGCGCCCGGCTGCTCTCAGCGGCCAACTGTGTGATAGCCTCGACTACCGTTCTGCAGTGGCCGGGATTGCGGAACTGGTGAAAAGCAATCAGTTTGTGCTGATCGAGAGTTTGGCGGAGGCGATTGCCGAAATGGTGCTGCGGGAGACGGGGGCCAGCAAAGCTAAGATCCGATTGACCAAGTGTCATCCCCCGATCCCGGAGCTGACGGGGCGGGTTACTGTGGAGATCGTTCGTCCCTAAAACTTCTCTTAGCCCTTTTCTACCGACCTTGTGCTTGTTCTAGAACTCGCCTCTCCTACCTCTAAGGACTGGATCGACCAGGCCATCCGGCACATCGATCTGGTCTTGCTAGACCACGCCAACTGTGAGAAAAAAGCAGCGGGCAACGCCCTCAGTCTGCTCTTTCGCTACCCGGCTAACGGGCGTTTGGTGGAAACCCTCTCGCCACTGGCGCGGGAGGAGCTGCAGCATTTTGAGCGGGTGCATCGCCACCTGCAACGGCTGGGGATCCCCATCAAGCCCTTGTCGGCTGCGCCCTATGCCGGTCGTCTGAACCAACACCTGCGCCGCTCCGAGCCGGAGCATCTGTTGGATACCCTGCTGGTGGCAGCCATCATTGAGGCCCGCAGCCACGAGCGCTTGGGCCTGCTCGGGATCCACGCGCCTGACCTGGAGTTGCGGCAGTTTTACCTGTGGCTGGCGGCTGCGGAGGAGCGCCATTGGCAGCTTTATTTGGATTTGGCCTTGGATCAGTTCCCTGCCGATCAGGTGCAGGAGCGTCTCGATACTCTACTCCAGGTGGAAGCCGAGATCTTATCCACCCTTCACCCCGACCCCCGTGTTCACAGCTAGCCCCACTCCGTTCTCCCCCCGCGGTGCAGCTCCCATGTTCCAAGCGACGCGGCAGTGGTTGGCCTTCTGGTATACAACGGTTACGGCAGTGTTGCTGCTGTTGTTTGCCGGCAGCTTCTATTGGTACGTGCAGTCAACCCTGATCGAGCGGGTGGACGATACCCTTGGCCATGTGGTGGAAATTGTCGAGCGGTCTTTGGTGGTGGATGAGAGCCTCTTGGATCCGCAGCAGGCCCGCCGCAGCTTGGAGGCCAGCTTTCGGGATGATCCCAGCACCCTAGAGGACGATCACATCGACTTGGAGTGGTTCGGCCCTCAGGGAACGCTCATCTGGTCCACGGTACCCGGCGGGATCCCTGCCCCCCTATTGACCGAGGGATCCCTGCACACTGCCCGCATCGCTCCTGGGTATTGGCTGCGTCAGTTCACCGAGCCGATCGTGGCCCATGGGAAGCTGCTGGGCTATCTGCGGGTCAGCCATCCTTGGTTTGAGGTGAGCAAGCCAACGCGACAGTTGATCCGGGATCTTTCCCTGTGGGTGGTGGCCGGCTTGACGAGTGTGGGAGCCATCGGCTGGATGCTCTCCGGTTTGGCCATGCAACCCATCCGGCAGTCTTATCAGCAGCTCAAGCAATTTACCGCCGACGCCTCTCACGAGCTGCGCAGCCCCTTGGCCAGCATTCAAACCGCGGTACAGGTGGCTTTGGCGGATTCCCAATTGGATGCCGACACCCGGCAGCGCTGGCAGATGGTGGAGCGGTTGTGTTTACGGCTGGGTCGTCTGGTGGATGACCTGCTGTTTCTGGCCCGCCACGACAGCGGTATGGTGCCTTTCCAACCCCGTTGCTGTGCGCTGGATGCTCTGCTGCTGCAGGTGGTGGAGGAGCTGCAGGGCCTGGCCAACCAAAAACAGATCCGCTTGCAGCTGGAGATTGCTGCCCCTGAGAGCGGGACGGAACCTTCTCCCGCCCAAGTGGATCCCTTCGGTTTTTGGGGAGATGAAGATCAATTGGCCCGCCTGTTCACCAACCTGATTGAAAACGCCCTTCTCCACACTCCCCCGCAAGGAGAGGTGCAGGTGAGGCTGGAACAACGGCTGCGCTCCGGATCCCCAGAGCTGGTGGTACGGGTACAAGATACCGGGCCAGGGATCCCGCCTCAGGCTCTGCCCCATGTGTTCGATCGCTTTTATCGAGCAGATCCGGCTCGCAGCGGGGATCCCGGTCGCCTCTCGGGGTCAGGTTTGGGGCTGGCGATCGTCAAAAGCATTGCCCAACAGCATCAAGGTCAGGTGCAGGTGGAGAGTAAGCTGGGCCAGGGATCCAGCTTTGAAGTTATTTTGCCCCAGCGGCAGTTGGAAATCTGTACCCCAGAGAGAGTCTAAAAGTGCTCTGGAAAACAGACAGCCCTCGGTCAATATGCTAGCTTTAAGCCAAGATTGACTGAGTCTTTATTCAGAACTGTATTAAGAACCGTATTGGCCCAGTTGAACTGGATTTTTGGGTACTAGAGATCTTTCCTTTCCAGATTTAAGAACTTCTCTTTTTCCCGGATAAAACAGCAGAGATGGGATCAGCTCCCAGGCTCTTGCCCTTCTCAGCCGGCTGCTGAGCTGTTGATTGGGTGATGAGTGAGTGCAGTCCGCCCGCGCAGCCCCACAATTTCCCATTGAATCCTGTGCCAGGAAAACGTTATGTATCGCTTCCAGGTTCGTGCCATCACCCAGCCGGGCGAGAGAATTGCCTTGGTGGGATCCAGCGCAAAATTGGGCTCCTGGGATCCCTGCCATTGCATTTGGCTGCAAACGGATCCGACTCGCTATCCGCTGTGGTGGGTAGAGTTGCCGTTGAGCCCGGCAGATGGCGCGCCCGGCCCGCTGTTACCCTACAGTGGATGTTTAAAAGAAACTCCTCGAGTGGAGTACCGATATCTGCGCGTGCAAGCCGGTGGGCAAGTGATTTGGGAATCCACCGCTGTCAATCGCTGGGTGCCCCTTGAACCAGAACCTTTACCGGCAGTTTTGATTGTCGAGGATGGGGAGTTTGGCCAGATCCCTGCCTATCCTTACGGCTATTTTGCCGATCCCATTCCCGAGGTCGAACCTGAAAATTCGCAAGGGCTAAAAGTCGTTATTTTGGGCAGTTCTGTTGCCCTGGGGTGCAGCGCCTGGCTGTTGCGAGGTTGGGCTTGGCTGTTGCAGAAAGCTCTGCAAGAACGCTATGGCCATCAAGTGCGAAATCTCTCTGAACTGGGGGCAAACGTCAGCCGAACTCTGTTGCGGTTTGAACAGGCGGTGATCCCTGAACGTCCTGATGTCGTTATTGTTGCCCTGTCCTTGGGAAATGAAGGCTTGGCATCGGCCTTGCCCCAGCATCGCCGCGCCCTGCAGAGACGGTTTGAAAACGGCCTGCGGCGGTTAATTCAGCGAATTCAAGACATTGGAGCCTTGCCGATCCTGGGGGGGGTTTATCCCCATGCAGACTACGGCCCAGAACAGCATCTTCTTTTGCAGGAGACTCAGCAGAGAATGCTCGACTGGGGATGCCCTGTGTTCAACTGGCTGCCCCATTTGGAAGATGGACAGGGCCGCTGGAAACCAGACCTTGCTTTTGACCCAGCTCACCCCAATTCCAAGGGTCATCAGGTCATGTTTGAGGCCATCGATCTCTCTCTTTTGGATCCCGGCCAAGTTAGTTCAGCTCGTAGAAAGCTTGCTCAACCCGTTGGAGAACGGGTCGTTTTTGCAGATGAGCATGGTTTTTGGGTGACTGCAGAAACAGGCAAAAACCAATTTCGCATCGTGAATATAACTCCCTACCCTTACACCATCACGCCCACTTGGCAACCTTTGCAAGCCGCTTTCCAAAAAGCAGGTCTACAGCCGGGTCTGTATATTGGCAAAAGCGATGAAAGGCTAGGGGATGCTACCTTATATTCCCTTTCCGTACAAGAAGATGGTTCGGTGCAAACCACCCTCTCCGTTCCTGCAGATGCCGATCTGGTCTTCTCCCCAATAGCTCAGTTCTTTTCCTCGGAATCAGTAGAAACGATCTTCGAGGATGGATCGTTGATCCTTCTCAAGCTCAGTGGATCCTCAGAAGGCTCTTCTAATCCCATGCCTCGCCTGTGCGTGATCAACCAGAGCAGTCACGAGTACAACATCCACCCCATGTGGAAGGAAGTGCGGGCCGCTCTCAAAGCCATGCCAGCGGGTGTTTATGAAGATCCGAGCCACCGCGAAGCTCTCTTCCGAACCCTGATGATCGGGGAAGGTGGCCTCGAAAGTCGGGTAAAGGCTGCTCCTGGATCGGTCATGCTGCTGGAATACACCTGTAAATTATCCGATATTCATCGCTTTGCCATTGTGCCGTTAGGGGATCGCTGCGCGGTGCGAATGCTGCTCTACAAGTTGGAATATGACGGGCCTGCCTTTCCTTTTGATTTGACACGCACCAGCAATTTGGCTGATGTGGCCGATATGATCCACAACGAGTTTCAGGGCATGTGGGATCCGCAATATTTACACTACAGTCCTGAAGATCGGCGAATTTACCACAGCAAGTGGACGGGCCTCTCCTTTGGCCATGAGGTGGAAGAGGGGGAGGATCCACTTCAGAATATGGATCCCATCTATGAGCGAATGCGAACTCGCTACGCTGCTCGCGCCAAGCGCTTTATGCATGTTTTGGAAAAAGCTGATAAAGTCTTGTTTGTGCGCACAGGAGGTTGCCGGCGAGAGGCCGTTACTGACTTGATGGATAAGCTATCGACCAAGCGCAGGGGTAAGCCTTTTCTGTTGCTGATTATTTCCCCTCAGTCTTCTGATGAATTTGCCGAGATCCCCAATGTTATTCATTATGAGATGGAGTTGAATCCCGACCGCATGTGCGCAGATCCTGAGCATTGGAAGTACTGCACAGGGCTGATGAGGGATATTCTCCATTCTTTGGGGGTCTCTACCCGAAATCTCTTTTGGTGCCCCCCACAACTATAGGTGTTCTAAGTAAGTTTAAGAGATTGTCCCTCACACCCAACCCTCTTTCCAAAATCAGGAGAGAGGAGCTTGATCTCTGCGAGCTGCTTCACTGTGATCCGGAAGAATGGCTGCTGCTGTAGCCATCAAAAATTACGGTCATTCCGATTCAAGCCAGGACACTGCAGCCGCACCTAAAGCGTTGGTCGCGTCTTCGCGTCAGCATTGCGGAGCAATAATGCACTAAGCCAGAAGGCTTTATCTCAGTAGCCCAGGCGTCTCACCCTAGGTTGTGTTGATCTTTCATTTGATCCAAAAGAGAGCACTGACGAGATAGAGAAAACTCAAGAAGTTCCTGGCCAATTTGTCAAAACGAGAACATAGATGCC